>JASFHG010000187.1:0-7159 GCA_050123355.1 Planctomycetia bacterium | reverse complement strand
CACTGACGACGGCTTACCTCGCCCTGCGGCTTTGCTTGGGGGTCGATTTTTCGCACGTGGTCGTCCCGTTCGACGAGATTCTTGACGTGGTCGAGGCCGGTTCTTACGAAGGTCAAAAGATCGACGCCGGCCTGATCATCCACGAAGGGCAACTTACGTACGGTAGCCAGAACCTGGAGTTGATCGTCGACACGGGCGAGTGGTGGTTCCAAAGGACCGGCCTGCCGCTGCCGCTCGGCGCGAACGCGATTCGCAAGGACTTGGGGCCCGAGGTGATCGTCGAGGTGACGCGGCTGTTGAAGGAGAGTATCCAGTACGGCCTGGACCATCGCGCCGAGGCGCTCGATTATGCGTTGAGCTATGGCCGAGGTCTCGATCGCGGGATGGCGGACGAGTTTGTCGGGATGTACGTCAACGATTGGACCCTCGACTTCGGTGCCCGTGGCCGCGAGGCGGTCGCCGAACTGCTCAAGCAAGGCGCGGAAGCGGGCGTTATCCCTGAACTTGTGATACCTGAATTTGTAGAGTAACATGTATCCAAGTGTGTCCTAAGCCGAAATTGGGACGTTAGTCCCTATTTCGGATCCGGAATAGAGGCTTCGCCTCAATTCCGGCTTGGGAGGAGTTAACACTATCAAAGCATTTTCTTTGCATGATAGCTGCTGCGGACGAAGGGGGCGGAGGCGACTTGCTCGAAGCCGATCGAGAGCGCCAACTCGCGCCAGTGGTCGAACTCTTCCGGCGTGACGTAGCGAGCGACCGGCATCTGGTCCAACGACGGGCGGAGGTACTGGCCGATCGTTACCATCTCGCAGCCGGCCGCACGTAGCTCGGCGAACCAGTCGAACACTTCCCCGTCGGTCTCCCCCAGCCCGAGCATGATCCCCGACTTGGTCTTGATCGTCGGGTCGACCTGCTTGATGATCCGGAAGATTTCGAGCGTCCAGTGAAAGTCGAGCTTCGGACCGCGGACCGCTCGGTAGAGACGCGGAACCGTTTCGGTGTTGTAGTTGTAGACGGCCGGTTTTTCGTGGGCGAGCAGCTCGACGGCCGCTCGATTCTTGTCGAAGTCGCTGGGCAGCACCTCGACGGTCGCAGCGGTCGAGGCTCGGACGGCCCGAATCACGTCGCAGTAATGAGCAGCCCCCCCGTCTGGGAGGTCGTCGCGAGTGACCGACGTGATGACGACATGTTTGAGGCCGAGTTCACCGACCGCCTGGGCCAGCCGCCGCGGCTCGTCCGGATCGACCGGAGCAGGTTGGCCATGGGCCACCGAGCAGAAGCGGCAGTTCCGCGTACAAACGCTCCCGAGGATCATGAATGTGGCCGTTTTCTGGGCGTAGCACTCCATCCGGTTGGGGCATTTCGCATGGTCGCAGACCGTCTCGAGCTGGAGCCGGTCGACCAGCCCGGCCGTGAAGTGATTGGCGTTCCCCTTCGGGATCTTCCGCTTCAGCCAGCGTGGCAATCGTTCAGGTTTCGGTTCCGTTTGGGCGGTTCCCATTGGTAAGACTCTTCTCCTCCGCTATACTGTAAAAATACAGAATAAGCGTAAATGGGCGAATTTTCAATGCCCTAGCCACTAAGCATTATTTTCAACTCCCCCCAAGCCGGAATTGAGGCGGAGCCTCTATTCCGGATCCGAAATTAGGGACTGACGTCCCAATTTCGGCTTGAGTGCATGAAATAACACAGTTAGAAATACATAAAAAATATCCAACAGGACAGACCGACGAGTAAGAAAAAGAAGCAAAAGGTCGAGGCAAACGCCAAAGACAACGAACGGGTGGTCGCCCAGAACCGGAAGGCGAAGCACAACTATCTCGTGCTCGATTCGCTCGAGTGTGGGATCGTGCTGCGCGGGAGCGAGGTGAAGAGCCTGCGGTGCGGGACGGTCTCGTTGGCCGAGGCGTACGGTCGGGTCAAGGATGGCGAGGTCTGGTTGGTGAACTGCGATATCCCTGAATATACCGAGGCGAGCCGCTTCAACCACGAGCCGCGTCGACCTCGCAAGCTCCTGCTCCATCGCCGCGAGGTCAAGAAGTTCGCGGCCAAGGCGTTCGAGCAGGGGCTGACCCTTGTGCCGCTGAAGATGTACTTCAAGAACGGGCGGGCAAAGGTCCTGATGGGGGTTTGTCGCGGTAAGAAGCAATACGATAAACGAGACGCGATGAAGAAGGCCGAAGTGAAGCGAGACTTGGCCCGGCTGAAAATGCGACGCCGCTGAGGATTACCCTTCTGCAGAGTGCTGTCGATAAGTGTCGAAAAAGGGGACACTCAACTTTTTTTGCAAGAAAGTAGAATGTCCCCTTTTTCGACCAGCCAAAAACTGTGTTGCTTGGCGTGAGAGGGAATTGTAATGCGCAATCTTTAGCGAACTGATGCGAGACACTCTGGAGAGTCATAAAACGGCCGGGATAACTTGCAGAAAATTGCATGAAACCGGCCAAGTCGTGTCGATAGGACCTTTGCTTTCTTGTGGTTTTGCGTTAAATTCAGGGGAGAGTTAGCCGGCCGTCAGCGGCCGGTTTGCGTTTTGTCGGCGATGCTCGATCGGTTGATTTTTGCACGCCGAGATACCTGAGGTAAGAGTAAAAGATGGAACTCAACTGTCCCCTTCCCAAATCGGACCACGACACGGTGCAAATGGCGCACGGTGGCGGCGGTCGGATGATGCGTCAGTTGATCGAGAAAGTTTTTCTGCCCGGTTTTGCGACCGGCGATCCGGCCAAGGCTGCACCGGCCCATGATAGTGCGGTCTTGAACACACCGGCCGGGCGTATCGCGATGACGACCGACACGTTTGTCGTCGACCCTCTCTTTTTCCCCGGCGGAGATATCGGACATCTGGCCGTCTGCGGTACGGTGAACGATCTGGCGATGGCCGGCGCGCGGCCCTTGGCTCTGAGCTGTGGGTTCGTGCTTGAAGAAGGGTTCTCGCTGGAGAAGCTCGAGCAGATTGTGCAATCGATGAAGCGGACGGCCGACGAGGTTGGCGTCCCGATCGTCACCGGCGATACCAAGGTCGTCGATCGCGGCCGAGGGGACGGCGTTTATATCAACACGGCAGGCGTCGGGCTGCTGGACGATGGTGTCGACATCTCGCCGGCTCGGATTCAGACGGGCGACGCGATCCTCGTCACGGGCGACCTCGGGCGGCATGGCATCGCCGTCATGTCGGTCCGCGAGGGGCTTAATTTCGAAGGTGCGCCGGAGAGTGACTGTGCGTCGTTGGTCGATTTGGTTCAAACCGTCTTGGAGGCGGATCACGATATTCATTGTATGAGAGACTTGACTCGCGGCGGCTTGGCCTCCGCGATGTGTGAGTTGGCAATCGATGCGAAAGTCGGCATCCGGCTCGAAGAAGCGGCCATCCCCGTCTTGCCGAGTGTCAACGGAGTGTGCGAGCTGCTCGGGCTCGATCCGCTCTACGTGGCGAACGAAGGACGCATGACGATCTTCGTGCCCGCCGAAGCGGCCGAAGTGATGCTCGCGATCCTCGAGTCGCACCCGGCGGCGGTCGGGCCGGCGATCATCGGCCAGGTGGTCGAGGATCATCCCGGCACGGTCGAGATGCACAACACGCTTGGCGCACGCCGCATAATCGACTTCCTCTCCGGCGAACAAATGCCAAGAATTTGTTGATTTTGGTAGGTGCTGACGCACCAAGGCGGCAACCCGCTTCCGTTGGTCGTTGGCGTGGGGGACAAGATTTTTTCGGCCCACGGTTGGTCGATGGCAGGCGGGATTGGTAGTTTAGTTTAAAAATCAACGTTGTTAGGCGTATTGAATTAACGTTGAATTATATTTTGATGTTTTGTCGTAGTTTAGCTGCCGAACATCGTTCGGCGCGTTTTCGCAGTTTCAAAACACGTCGGACGATGTCCGACGGCTAAACCAAACAATAAGGAATTTCCATGTTGGATCAAAACAGAGATGGTGATCAGAACGTGAGCGAGACACCGGGTACTTCGGTGGAGACGGCCGCGATGGACTCGCCTCGGCCGGTGATCAATGCTATCGAGTGCAAGGCGTGCGGACGATGTGTCGTCTCGTGCCCGAAGCAGGTGCTTGCGATCGGGGAGAGTGTCAATGCCCGGGGCTATCACTACGTCGAGTATGTCGGCGAGGGTTGTATCGGTTGTTGCAACTGCTACTATACTTGCCCCGAACCGATGGCGTTGGAGGTTCATATTCCTCAAAAAGAGAAATAGTTAGCGGCGACCCTTGTGGTCGCGTTAACGACTTGACTAACCCATAAACGTGACCACAAGGGTCGCCGCTAACGAATGTGATCACAAGAATCACGACGAACCATAAAAACACAAGATTTTTTATACGGTGCCAACGCACCAAACCACGAAGGGTTTGAAGTATGCTGACTCAACTAACGAAGGGAAACGCGGCCGCGATTGTCGGCGCACTGTATGCAGGTTGCGATTGTTACTTCGGCTATCCGATCACGCCGGCCAGTGAGATTTTGGAAGAGGCTTCGCTCCGCTTTCCGAAAGTAGGACGCCGTTTCGTCCAGGCCGAATCGGAAGAAGCGGCCGTTAACATGCTCTACGGAGCGGTCGCGGCAGGCCATCGTGCGATGACCGCCTCCTCCGGCCCGGGCATCAGCCTGAAGCAGGAAGGGATCTCCTACATGGCCGGGGCGGAGCTGCCCGCGGTGATCGTCGATATCGTGCGAGCCGGCCCCGGTCTCGGGAACATCGGTCCGGAGCAGGGGGATTATAACCAGGTCGTTCATGGCGGCGGTCATGGCTGCTATCAAAATATCGTTCTGGCTCCCAATTCGGTTCAGGAGATGTGTGACTTGACGATGCGGGCGTTTGACCTTGCTTTCAAGTATCGCAACCCGGTCTTCGTGTTGTCCGACGGTGTGCTGGGCCAGATGATCGAGCCGCTCCGCTATCCCGAGAAGGCTTACAAGCCGGAGATCGATAACTCGTGGGCGGTCGCCGGAACGGCCGAGACGCGAGGCAACCTGGTCTCGTCGATCATGCTCGATTTCGACAACCTGGAGATCTTCAATCAACGGCTCCAAGATAAATACGCTGCGATCGAAGCCAACGAAGTCGATTACGAGGCGGTCCATCTCGACGATGCCGAGCTGGTCCTGATCGCCTACGGGGTCAGTGCCCGTATCGTTCGCACGGCGGTCGACGAGGCGCGTCGCCAAGGTGCCAAGGTCGGTCTGTTCCGTCCGAAAACGCTCTTCCCGTTCCCGAACAAACAACTTGCCGAGCTGGCCGACGACGGACGTAAGTTCCTCGTCGTCGAGATGAGCGACGGCCAGATGCATCGCGACGTCGAGTTGGCGATCCGCTGCTCGCAACCGGTCGAGCTGGTCAACCGCTATGGTGGAAATTTGATCACTCTCAACCAAGTTCTGGACAAGATCCAAGAGATGGTCCCTTGCCGCTGTTAGCCGTTTAACCGACGAACGCCGTTCGTCGCGTTTGCCGTTTTAAAACACGCCGGCCGATGTCCGGCGGCTAAACAAAAGTCACAAAAATTTTTGTGATAAAACATCAGGATAAAAGTACATTCAACCTAAACTTCCCATAAAAGCAAACGGTCCTCTCATGAGTACGAAAATTGTTACACGACCCAAATCGATCTACAGCGAATTTCCACGAAAAGGAGGCGCGGCCCCGACGGCGACCCACTACTGCCCCGGCTGTGGACATGGCGTGATCCATAAGCTGATCGGCGAAGCGATCGACGATCTCGAGATCCAAGACCGATCGGTCGTCATCTCGCCGGTCGGATGTGCCGTTTTCGCTTACTACTATTTCGACACCGGTAACGTTCAGGCGGCCCACGGCCGAGCGCCTGCCGTCGGGACCGGCATCTCGCGTGCGAGGAACGAGTCGGTGGTCATTTCCTATCAGGGCGATGGCGATCTGGCTTCGATCGGACTGAACGAGACGATGCAAGCGGCCAACCGGGGCGAGCGGATGGCGGTCTTTTTTGTCAACAACACGGTCTACGGCATGACCGGCGGCCAGATGGCACCCACGACGCTGGTCGGGGAAGAGACGACCACCTGCCCCATGGGCCGCGATCCGAACGTGGCCGGTTATCCGCTGCACATGTGCGAGATTCTCAATCAACTCGAAGCACCGGTCTTTATCGAACGAGTTTCCGTCTCCGACATCAAGCATATCCGAAAAGCCCGCAAGGCGATCCGCAAGGCGCTCGAGATCCAGCGTGACAAGAAGGGCTACGCGTTTGTCGAGATCCTCTCGAACTGCCCGACCAACTTGCGACAGAGTGCGCCGAAGAGCGCCGATTTCATCAACGAAGAGATGACCAAGGAATTTCCGCTGGGCAATTTCCGCGATCGATCCGAAGAGGTCGAGAGCAAGATGCTCCCGGAAAGCAGTTTCGAGAAAGACGATCTCGATGCCCTGTACAATCTGAGCACGTCCGCTGTCGAAGAGTCGGTCGAAGATCCCGATTTCCCGACTCGTGGGGTGAAGATTGCCGGTTTCGGTGGCCAGGGGGTCTTGAGCATGGGCCTCATCCTTGCCAACGCCGCTTGTGAAGACCGTCGCTTTACGTCGTGGCTCCCTTCCTATGGTCCCGAAATGCGTGGCGGTACGTCGAACTGTTCGGTTTGGATCAGCGGGCATGAGATCGGTTCGCCGATGGTCTATCATCCCGACATCCTCGTTGCGTTGAACCGACCTTCGTTCGAAAAGTTTATCGGCGACGTGCCGGTCGGCGGGACGGTCCTGTACGATTCGGAGGTGGGCGAGATGCCGATCCCCGAGGGCGTGCACGGCGGTGCGGTCCCCGCCCGAAAGCTGGCGGTCGAAGGGGGTAGCGAAAAGGCGATCAACACGGCGATGCTCGGCGTCTTGATGGCACTCGGCCTGACCGGCCTGCCCGAGGGCGTGTTCTACGACGCGGTCGCCAAGGCATTCGCGAAAAAACCGACCCTGATCGAGATCAACCGCCACGTCCTCGAATTGTCCGCCGATTGGGCCCGCAAAAACATGAAAGATAACTAGTTTTTCCCGAGAAAATCCCACAGTGCTCTTTTTATTGAGTCTCAGATATTTAAAGTTACAGGCTTCAACATCAGTACCAAGCCGGAATTGGGACTTTTTTGTAGGTGTTCCCACACCACGGAATTAAATAGCTT
>JASFHG010000186.1:0-7208 GCA_050123355.1 Planctomycetia bacterium | reverse complement strand
AATCGACTTTCCACAAGGTGCTTTACTACTTCTTTCAGGCTATGCCACTCGATTCAAATTCATCTAGCCAGATCATACCGATATGGTAAACTAGAGAGAGATTGACGACAAACCCCCTGACCGGGTGTAGAACCGGGTGCATCACGCCTAGAATCGATCAGAAAATGGAAAAGACACGTCAAGAAACCGCAAAAACGTCACGATCTTGGATACGCTGGGCCGTTCGGCTCGTGGTAATGTTGGTGATCCCGATCGTCACGATATTAGGAATCCTCATGCTGTTTGAAAACTCGCTCATTTTCTTCCCCTCCAAATATCCCGATGGTTACTGGGAGCCAACCGATGTCGACTTCGAAGATGTCCACTTCGCATCGACCGACGGAACCAAGCTTCATGGATGGCACTTTCCGCAGGACGATCCGAACTACGTGATCCTCTTCTGCCATGGCAATGCCGGCAACATCACCAACCGTGTCCATGCTGCCACCCAGCTTCGCGAGAAGCTCGGCGCCTCGGTCTTTGTGTTCGACTATCGAGGCTATGGTAAGAGTGAAGGCAAACCGAACGAAAAAGGAGTATTGGCCGATGCGCGTGCCGCACGAACATGGCTGGCCGAGCGCGAAAAAATCGCACCGGAGGAGATCGTACTGTTGGGCCGGTCGCTCGGCGGTGCGGTCGCGGTCGATTTGGCCGCAAAAGACGGAGCCAAAGCGTTGTTGCTGCAAAGCACGTTCACTTCGATCCCTGACGTGGGAACGTTTCACTATCCTTGGATCCCACGGTGGTTGATCCGGACTCGGTTGGACTCGCTTTCGAAGATCGACAACTATCAGGGCCCTGTCTTTTCGAGCCATGGGGATGACGATACGATCATCCCATATAAATTTGGTAAACAGCTCTATGAGGCAGCCTCGGGCGAGAAGGAATTCATGACACTCGAGGGTTTCGACCACAACGATTCGCAGCCCGAGAAATATTACACCACGTTACGAAAATTCTTGGAAAAAAACGCCTCTCCGGCGTCCTAATCCCCCTTGTCGCGGCCCATTTTCGCGTATCGATCGTATGGGTCGTAACCGTTCTAACTCGCTTAGATGTCCCGGGTCATCGGTTTCTGACGATTTTTGGCGGGATTTTCTCATGTTTTTTCAGTAGGGGGCCAAGCCACAAAAATCGGTTTTTCTTCGGCAAAATCGTAAGCTATGCTAGTTCTAGCAACCCCTCCCCCCAAGATCCCCTATCATTGTTTTCAGAGGAGAGAACCATGAACTTCAAGAAAATTGTCACCCTGTCGATCGTCACCTTTTTCGTGCTGAGCTCAATCGCGCTGGCCGAGACGTCCACTACAACGACCACGACACAAACTACGTCCGCCCCGGTCATCGTCCAAGAGGTCACGCCTCAGGCCGCGACAGGCACCATGCACGTCGCACCGGCTCCACAACCGGTTTACCGTTATGGCGGCTACGGCTATACCCGCGACCAAATCCGCAGCATGCCAATGGTCGCTCGTCCGGACCGCCCTGGCCATTTCTTCGGCAACACGGTCCGCGCACTTTATCGTGCACGACGTGGCTGGTAACGGCTCACACAAATAACCATCCCCGTGTTGGAAAAGATCCCGCCGGTTTTTCGAAGCCGGCGGGTTTTTTATGCGCACGCTTCGTGACTTTTCCGAACCACCATAATGCCACTCGACGGGCTCTTGTGATTAGGCCGATACTTTTGGCGCTGCATGCACCGTTTCTTGATAGCGCCGATCCAATGTCGCTAAAGCATGATGAATTTCTTCGATTCGGGTTTTAAGTTCTTCCGCTATCGTGTGTGCATGGAGTTTCAACTTATCAAAACGGGTCACTAAGGTATCTTCATTCACATCATTGATTCCGATTACATACTCTTCCAATCCCAGATCTGCCATAATTCCCGTGGTTTTGTGACCCTGATAACTAATTGCCAAACAGGGCACTTTTTGGCTAAGGCTAAAAATGGCTGAATGAAATCGGGTGCATGTCATCAGATCCATAAAGCCATAAAACGCTTTCATCTGACAACAATCATAATCACCATCTATATAAAAAAGGGAATTGTTATCTCCGAGTCGGTCCATCAAGGCATGCAGGGCTATTCGGTCGTCTTCATGTGCATGTGGCCCGACAACATGCGCAAACAATACGACGTTATATCCTTTTTCGAACAAATATTTAACAAAAGCAACATGGGAATCAATATAGTTTTCGTATCGCTCGTTGGGATTGTCGGCATCCGGAAAACGCCATGGTCTCATGGTCAAGCCGACACATGGCTGATTGAGCGGGATTTTTCTTTTTTCAAGTTCACTTCGTGCCCATTCCTTGTCTGCCATCGGCAGATGAAAAGCCATGTCGGGAAACTGCTTTGGCTTACCGGGAAGCATATCTTGAAGCGTATCGAATGAGAGACGCTCTCGGACGGCAACCATATCACACTTACCAAGGACTTGTCGTGCGAGCGTTTTTCCGTGTGGATTTTCGAAGGGGCCGAAGGAATTGGGAAGGATGATGGTTTTAATACCGAGCTTGTGCGCAATGATCAACGAAAAAAGCCCAAACCAAATAAAGTAAAACCATCGGATTCCGGGATGGGCGTAGATAAAACCACCTCCCTTGATGACCAGTGCCTTGCATCCTTTCATATACGAGTACGTTTTAAATCGTTCTGCTCCCAGCATCCATTTCGCAACGAAACTGGAACGAGGAAACAACAGAAGCACCTGCATTTGCAGGTAATCCAGCAGCGCCCTGATTTTCATCTTCAGTAGCGAAATTCCCGTGTCATGAACTTCCACTTTGTTTTTCGAGGCAGAGCGGCGCGGATTTGGAAGAATAGAGGGAAGGATTTGGATGCCTTTCGCCCGCGTTTGCTTGGATTGAGAGGACTGGGGATCCTCGTAATCGTCCGCCATGATCGCGATTTCAGCTTCAGGATCAGCGCGACGAATTAGCCGGATTGCTTCCCAAACCAGGGCTTGGTCACCTCGGTTGCAATCCAAGACAAGTGGGCCGATCAGGTATTTGTTTTTGGGAGACATGATTGGTTGATGCAGTGTTTTATAAAGGGACGGTAAATTTTACGCAGCACGCATCTCCGGTAACTGAACCGGCAACACACGGTTTACTTCCTGTTCTGGCAAATCGTACAGTTCCCGAAGAACACGTCGCACAATAAGAGATTCTTCGAATTCCGCCAAACACTTCTGATAGGATGCTTCGCCAAACCGTTCTCGCAAATCCCGATCCAGAACGAGCTTCTCGATCGCCTCGCTCAAAGCGTACGAATTCTTGGGGGGGACCAAAAATCCGTTCACTCCATGGTCCACCGTTTCTCGACTTCCTACATGGTCCGTGGTCACGATCGGGCGTTTCATGGCCATGGCCTCTAAAAGTGACCGCGGTACTCCTTCACGATAGTATGCCGGAAGTGTAACAATATTGGATGCCGCAATTAAGTCTTTTACGTCGTCCCGTTCCCCCAGCCATTGAAAATGTTCGGAACGGTTGGATTCCAAAAACTCACACGGCACGGAATCGGCGCCCTTTTTAGGTCCCAAGGGACAGGCAAGCACAAACTTGACAGGCAGGTTTTTTTTCGCAAGTATTTGAGATGCTTCAACAAACTGCTTTATCCCTTTTGACCAAAGAGCGCGTCCAAGCCCCATATAGACAACGATCGTATCCGCATCGACATGGATGGCTTTTCTAATTTCCCGGGATGCCCACTTTTGGCCAACAAACGAATACTCCTTCATATCGATTCCTTCACTACGAATCAACGTCATTTTCGATACAGGAACAATTTTTTCATCGGCAAATAATTGCATATCGTCTTTATTCAACATCCAAACCACATCCGCATATCGTGCTCCCACTCGATAAAGCAACGACACGATTTTTCTCAAAACCTTTTTCTTGAAACCACCTGGATTGAAAGCATGCCCCACTCCGCATACCAATGAAACAATGCGTGGCGTCTTGGCTAGTTTTGCAGCAATCGTTCCATAAATGTTCGGCTTCACCGACATGCAATGCACCAGATCGGGCCGTTCGTCCCGAATGATTCCATAAGCCCGTTTTATCAGTAATAAATCGTCGACAGGGCTGATAAAAGGCTTCATAGGCAACGAAACATATTTCGCTCCAAGCGATTCTATTTCTCGCGTATAGTTTCCCATCGGGCATGCCACGACCACATCGCAACCAAGGGCGATCAATGTTGTCACGATGCCTTTACGAAACAAATAAAATGTTTTATCATAATGGCTAATAAATAAACATTTCATGATTTTATCTCAACATTTTTGTATGCTAGAGGTAGGTTTCTAAACTCAAAATACATTCATTTTCACATGAACGCCCTATGACCATATAAAATCGGCTCACAAGACAGTACCGAAAAATTGTGGGATCCGTCCTCATGTTCATTTCGTGGTAAGGGAATCTTGGGTGACTCGCTTCAGCTCCGTGTAGAAATCTTCTTCTTTCTTTCGCAAAACATCACCACGATATTCTCTCCTTGCTTTTTGCAAATTTCGCTCGGACATCAACGTCAAGCGTTCTGGGATCGCTATCACTTCTTGAATTTTTTTCGCAAGAGCGTTTACGTTTCCGGACGGCACAAGATCCTCACTATCTAGCAATTCAGGAATGCCCCCAACGCTTGTACCAATGCAAGGTAATCCACAAGCCATTGCTTCAATGATTGCACGCGGTAAGCCTTCTGTATGTGATGGCAGTATAAAAAGATCGGCGCTTTCAATTTCATCCTTGACCGCTTCCGGCCCCGGTAAGTGTCCTATAAATGTAACGTCGTCGTTTATGGCAAGCTCCTTGGCGAGCCTTTCAAGATCACCGCGTTTTTGTCCATCACCAACCATTCGCAATTTCAAGTTGAGGCCTTCTGCCCTACATTTTGCGACAGCTCTTATCAGAAGATCCGGCGCTTTATGCAAAAGTGCCAGGGAACCAACAAACAGAATTTTGAGGGGATTGGGTATACTCTTGTATCGCCTCGGATCGCGATGAAGCGTCTCTTCAGGAATGGTAACATCAGAAAAGTAATCGCAAAAGATATCTGAGTTTGGACGAAATTGTTGTAATACGGTTTTCGAAACCGATGTGAGACAAGAAGCATGACGGCATATCTTCTTGACCCGATAGGGAAAATAAATATTCAAAAGGGGACGAAAAAGACTATGATATGCATTTTTTTTGAACAGTTCATAAGGGCTGTTTACCAATTGTACGCCATATGCTTGCTTCCGTTTTCGCAAAACAGAAAACAGAATACCATCCAAAGTATTTCCGGAACGAGAAATGACCGCATCGGACGGACTGATTGCCGCCTCGATAGCACGGTATATCGCGCGATACCTGGAAACATATTGAGTAACACCGACAAAATGCGGGACATCTGCAAATTCGACGCAAGAACCACAGCTCCGTTTCCACCCCTCTTTTTTTTGGGTTACATTTTGAACTCGCGCCACCACTTTGAGTTGCTCGAAATACCGAAGGTAAACCCCCCAGAAATCGTAGCCTCTCAGGCCCCAAATTTTTCCATCCGGCGTTCGATAGAATCTCGCATCTAAGGCTACTGCAATTCGCATGGACTTTCACTCTAGTTTTATATTGGATAAACTTGAAATGCAAATAAATGGAATACGTAAGAAACAAAATATTGTTTTTTATGTTTGCCACAATTTTATCGAGGCTTCAAATATCGTTTTAAATGGATAGATTTCATCAGCATGGACACCGCAAAAGAGCGTAAGATAAAAGAAACCCAAACACCAGCATAAAATAAAAACCATAACCCCTCTCCTCCAGTGCGGATTATCTGAAACCAAAAGGAAAGAGGGAAAAATCAACAATTCCATGATTTTTAAAAACGTCCCAGTACGACCGGCAATATTGTAGGAAGCAAGCAGTAAGAAGGCCATAGCATTCCCCCAGAAAAAAAGAGGAACTGCGACACAACAATATTCCCACCTTTTTTTCACCTCCTCAAATAAATACAGGGCAATTAGCACTATTCCGACTCTCCTCGCAATGGCAAAAACTCCCCATGACATCCCGTCAGATTCACTGATGCTGATGCACGTCTCTATGCTTCGCGATAGAGAGCCTGGCAAATATTCTAATAGAAAAAGTATGAGATTGACACAATAACCCAAAACTCCGAAACCCAAGGAAGCGAACAGGATCCAATATTTATGCTTACCGATTATGTTATCATAGGCCACCAAAAAATAGATCGGTATTATTACAATGGCGACCTTATGCACACAAATTGCCGTTAATAAAGATATGCAACATACCGTAACATGTTTTCGTTTTTTAATAACGTCAAGGCTAAGAACAAGTATGGTGCTCGCGACAATTTGACGCATTCCGCTAAACAACCCTCCAAGGGTGTAGGCGAAGAAAAATATACTACAGCTAATTAAAGGGTAAGGAGAATACTTCTTAATACCATAGTACACTAGAGTCATGGTAGCAAAAGCCCAAAAAGCAAAGCAACCGTATTCATTAAAACCAAGATATGACAAGAAATGAGTTATGTATCTCCAGCCAACTTCTAATTGAGGTCGGCTATTTGGATCTCGCAGAAGACCACGAAACATCACCAAATAACTGTCATAATCAATCCCTATTCGGTAACGTATGGCAGCGAGAAAAGCGATAGCAAAACAAGAAAACGCCAACAGGGCATCGTTTTTCCTGCGGTGATATCCATAAAGCATGACACCAATAAAATAGACGCTGTAAATCCAATACATTTTTCTTTTTGATAAATTATGAAATTATGCAGATTTGACTTTCGGATGAAGTAGAATGTCTCGTCATGCTTTCCCGAATCCCGAAAACATCGCCCTTTTGTAAACCTGAACACTACACAAACAAGTATACAAATACCTCGCGATCGCGTGGAAACGGAAAACGGAAATTCCACAGGTAGCTATCGCCGCATAGAGACGAGTCCGAAACGGCAGACTCCCAGCCAGAAAAAAGGAACAATACTTACAACGCATTTTATGGTATTCTTCTTTTGATTGAAACAAACTCAAATACAAAATATTAGCGACCCATCTTGAAATATAAACTCTAACATCCTCCCGTTCCAAACATTCCCGGACCGTCACTTCTTTAATGATTTGATCGGCCACATGC
>JASFHG010000185.1:0-7216 GCA_050123355.1 Planctomycetia bacterium | reverse complement strand
TCTGCCGAAGAATGGATCCTTGCTCCAGCGTATTGCATCCACAAGAGGATGCTTGCGCGATGAGTGCTTGAGTTCCCTCTTCCGTAGCTGCAATAAGACCGAAACGGATTCCATGGATCTCAAAAAGAAGAGGGGTGCTTGCTTGCACGATATCATCGCCCGCACCAACATATTGGATGGACATGTTATCCAAGGCGTTCCGGGTTGCCTCGAAACCTTGTTTGCCATGGTCGAATATGTGATTATTTGCGACGGACACGACATCAATACCGAGCTCTTGCAATATCGTTTCACAACCAGGTGAGCTGCGGAGCAGGATCTTGTTTGAGTCGATGGGAGCCGGCTCGCTGATCGGTGTTTCCAGGTTGGCAATTCGGTGGTCGCTGTCCTGCAAAACCTCGGCCAGCGCAGCAGTAATCCGAGGCTTTGTGTTGCCAAGAAAAATATCGCCCAAGAAACAAATTACCGCGGTTGGTTCGTTTTCCATTTTTTGTAAATCATTCTGCATCATACCATGAAATTGGAGGTATGGTTATCCTTCGATACAAGTCAATGAACATCATAATCAGGATAAACCATTGCCTGAAGTTCCGAGTTGACAACGCGAGGATCAAACTCTCCTGCGGGAGCTTTAGGAATTTCCGGCACTTGTTGAAACGTTTCGAATTCACGCATTTTCATCTCAACAAGACGCCGCATCATGATTCTCGCATTGACCCAATCGAGTCCCACTTTTCCATCCCGCCATAAACCACGTCCGAAGTACAACTGCAAAAACATGAGTTGATAACGAAAGGGAATTTTCCAAAAATATTTTTTGAAGAAAACGACTCGCTGTCGTCGGGACCCGAATAAATTCGGGGTGACTTCCAGGGGATTTTGTTGGTAGGTTGTAATCGCCAACATGGAAGTATAGAGATTTTGTTTTGCCATCCAGCGATGCAAATTACAAGAATCCAAGTGTTCTAAAAAACCCGGTAGATGTAAGACTTGGCCGTCAATCTTTATATGTTCATTGACAACCATTTCGGGAAAATGCCCCTTATTGTGACGCCAAACTCGCGTCACTCGCAACTTGCTGTGCAACGGTTTGCCCATAAACCACAAGCGGCAATCGACCGAAAAGCCGGTGGCATCCTCGTTGTGAATTCCTTCGGTAATGCTTTGTCTCAATTCATCGCTCAATCGCTCATCGGGATCCATTTTCATAACCCAAGGCGTCTTTATGGGCAAAGAGAGAGCAAAATTCCATTGATCCGCAAAACTAGTAAATCGTCGCTGGACGATTTTTACCCCTCGATCGAGAGCAATGTCAACCGTTCGATCCGTGCTGAGTGAGTCGACGATAAAAACATCCTCGGCCCAATTTTGGATGTTATCGAGAATGCCGGGAAGATGATATTCTTCGTTTAATGTCAACATCAAAACCGTGATCGGTAATTTTTGGCTCATCTTGTATCACCCTTTCTTCTACATGAAAAAAGCGTATTCCCCTTATGCCTGTAAATGCTCAATCTTCTCTTCATGCAATACTTGACGTACCGAATCAGGCCACGAGTGGACGATTTTTTCCAGTTGGGCGTACCCTTTATGTATCAAATCTTTGCGTAAAGATTCGTCACTCGCCATCTTCAGGATGCCGTCTTTCATGCTCGTTATCGAAAAAGGATCCACGAAGACTGCCGCGTCACCGCAAACTTCGTGGGCAAAATCAAGATCGCTCGCAATCACCGGCAAGCCGGACGCCATGGCTTCCCATTGAGGGAGGCCTATCGTTTCGAGCCGGCTCGGAAAGAAGAGCGCATCCGCGGAATGATAGTAATCGCGGATCTCTTCGAAGGGGATTGCCCCCAGAAGCACGATCAGGTCATCCAAATTTTCCTTTTCTATCCGATCGCATATCGATCGCGATAGATCATTCATCGTTTTATCAATGGTCAGAAAGCATACCGTTTTCGACAACTTCTCGCGATAGCGGCTGTACATATCCACGATTCTGTCGAGATTTTTGTGACCACCACCGCCTGAGCCGAACGTTATATAGATGATTTTGAAACGATCGGCATAGGTCTTGAAGATCTCGGGCTCGCGCGCGACATGGTCGTCGAAAAAACAGGGGGAAATCGGCGTACGGCATAAACGAGTTTGCTCATAAGGAAATCGAAAGGTTTTGCTGAAACGCCGCCGCATTACTTCGGTTTGACATTGAACATGGTCGAGGTTTTTCAAGCCATTGCGAATGAGACGTGTACTTTGCCACAATCGAAATCGTGTTTTCAAGGATGGGGTAACCCCAACCTCTTTGTCTGAATACACAAAGGTAGAATTTTGAATCAAAAGCGTTTGGCGACAAGGGATGTTGGGAACAGGAATATTTCCGAGGGCCCAAATCCAATCTGGCGCAAACTTGGAGATGGTTTTGCGGAGCGTTCCTCTTTCCCAGATTTGCCGCTTCAACAAGGACATGGAAGGGCACTTTAGCACTTCCACGTTTTTCTGCTCCGCATAATCCGGATAATCGGCCTCTGCCGGGATCACGATAAGATATTGGTGCATCGGTGCCACTTGAAGCATGGCTCCGATGAGATTTTTACCTACGGAAAGACCCCCGGCCATTTTCAGATTGTGTGCAAACAGAATAATTCGCATAATACCCCATCTTATTGAGGTCTGCATGGTTGATGAACCATGTAGTTATCAATAACTATCACGAGAAGCATCGAAGATTCTCTTTTCAGGACATATCGACCATTTCCGGTTTCTGATATTGTCGCAAACAATACAGTATACCACGATTCTCCCCCCTGTGCTACCGTAAAATGCCAATAAAGGGGTATTTTGACGGTTGGTTTAGACAAAAATTGCGTTTTTACAAAGACCGCTATCCTATCGAGGTCCGGGTTGTCAGTGAACCTTTCTCGTGCCGTATCCCAACAAAACCCGACTAAAGCAGCTCCGATTTTGTGGCTGCATATTGGCAGGACATGTAGGGCGTACCGCTTTTTTCTCCGCGGGCGGTCAATCGGGACGGGATACGCTGAATCGTTGTTGGTTTTAGTGTGGTTTCATAACTTGCCGGTGGTCCATGTCTTATGGTTGAGTCTTCGGATGACACAAGATGTCGTATAAAAATTGAACGGCTTTAAGTTGTGAAGCCAGTCCTGGTTCTTTAAATTTGATCAACATCGTTGCCACCTCTTTGGTGTTTCTGGGCCCGGTTTTGTTGCAGACGTGGTGCATGGCGATAAAATCTTTTCTTACAGAAAAAGGAAAAGTTACCATGATTCTCAGAGCTTATCCGAAGACTTATTTTGTTCAATGTTAGCCCCATCGCAGTGCCGGGGTTTCGGGGCATTTCCGGCCGCAGGCGACCGGGCTAACGGGGGTTTTCGGATAGGTTTTTCCCTGCTGTTCTGGCAAAAATAATCGCTGCCTGGGGGAGGGGTGAGGTGGCAATCGAACGGGTATGTTTGGTCGTCATAATCGCCATAAAAGGATCTTTGGGTGATTTGTTTTCCGGTCTCTGAAAGTTTTGTGGTTGGGACATTTTGGCGAGAAATGTCACGAGTGGTCATAGGGTAGTCATGAGAGGGGCAAGAGGTTGGCAAAAAAGGGGTTCGATGCTATAATTACTGGACTGGAGAGGCCTATATTGGTTTTCGTTATGGTGTCCTAATCCTTTTGCTTTTTTGTTTTATATTCCAACCTAACAACCTGGGCAAGCTTCCTCGTGGCCAGTAAAAAGCGACAATTTGCTATCAACGCTGCCAGCGGCCTTGTTGATCAAGCCGTGAGAATCGGTGCCGGATTGGTCATGGTGCCATACCTCATGTGGCGTTTGGGGCTCGATGTTTATGGCATTTCGGAAATTGCCCGGTCAGCCGTTGTGTTTTTTGGCTTTCTCCAACTCGGCATGGGGCCAGCGCTTGTTCGGTTCTGTTCGCAGGCGATTGCCAAGAATGATCAGGACGAAGTTCACAGAGTCAGCAGTACTGCTCAAGCGATTCTTGGCGTCCTTGGTATCGTCGGTATGCTTGGTATCGTTGCATTTATTCCCTTCTTCTTTATGATATATGAAGTTCCCGAACCTCAAACGTTTGAGGTTTCCATGCTTTTGTTTTGTATGGCAGCTTCCCTTCTTTTGAATTTTACGGCAATTGTTCCTCAGGGACTTTCTTTGGGCTGTAATCGTTATGATTTGGTCAATATGGTTGGTATTGTCGGAAGTCTGTTGCGTTTGGGTTTGGTCGTTGCAACCTTCGAGCTATTTGGACCGTCCTTGCTTTTCTTGGGGGTATCCATTTTTTTAGTACAACTTTTTCGGTTTGTGTCACTTTTTGCCGTCGCGGCGATCCATGTCGGTCGTTCTGCCTTTCCTTCCTTTCAATCCATAAATAAAACCACACTAAGATCGTTACTTGGTTTTAGTGCTTTGAACTTGATCAGCGCCATGGCTGGGGCACTAGTGATACAGGGACCCATTTTGATTGTCGGAAAGACGCTCGGCAATGAAATGGCAGCTCTGTTTGCTCCGGTGGTTTTGGTTGCAACGGCCATGCAAGGTGTTCTAGGCCAAATTACTTCTCCTCTAACCCCGCTTGCCAGTCAGGCCCAATCGGAAAACAATCCCCAAAAAATGGGACACTGGTCCATAGTCACTGGCGGCTTTGTTGCCGCTGTCGGTTTGGCGGTTGCTCTTCCTCTTTGTGTGTTCGGTAATGAAATCATCAGTTTATGGCTTGGAGCCAACAAAGCGGCTTATCTCTGGACGGCAATTGCGGCTACGGCAGTTGGAACAGCAATCTCCCAAACCGCTACGGCTAATAGTAACTTGTCGCTTGGTGGGGGCTGTATTCGCCCGGTGGTTTATAGTCAAGTTGTGTTGGGGATTGCGGTATTTGTCGGTGTGGCGATCGGGACGGGATTGCTTGGCTGGCAATTACTCGGAGTCGTCGTCTTTTCTGTGATATGCAGGTGTCTTCGTAGCGTGCTCTATCTGACTTATGCTTACTCAAAACAGTTTTTTTATTCGACATCCCATTATCTTTGGGCTGTTTATGTCAAGTCCTTGTTGGTTTTCATTGGGGTGCTGGGAGGCGGATTCGTCATCAGGAGATTGGTGGTTCCCGATCGAATTGTATTGTTGGGAATAGACGTTACGATCACGCTTGTAATCTACCTGATCGCGATATGGTATTTTGTCATCTCCATAGAGATCAAAAAAAATATCCATAAATTGATTCCTGGATTTCGGAGGTCAGCATGAAGATGGCGGAAAAAATATTCCGTAAATTCGGGAACATGATAAAAAGAATGCTCTTCATCGTTGAGTCCTTAGGGAAAGTTTGTCGATATGGAGGATATTCAACCGTTAACATTGCATGTGTTAATCATGGTGAAGTTTTAAAAGGGAAAAGAGTTCTGATTACAGGAGGTGGCTCGGGCATTGGGCTAAGCATTGCAAAGAAATGCCTGCAAGAAGGCGCGATTGTTGTTGTCACGGGCAGAAATAAAACCAAATTGGAGAGTGTGGCGGAAGAAGTAAATAATCCGTTATTAAAAGTACTTGTATGGGACATCAGTCATATTCCAGAAATCGAAGAAAATATCGTTAAGGCAGAGGAATTATTAGAAGGTGACATCGATGTCTTGGTGAATAACGCAGGAATTCCATCGAGAGTTCATTTCCCTAATGTCACGGAAGAGAGCTGGGACAGAATCTACGCAACCAATTCAAAAGGACTGTTTTTTCTTACTCAGTCGTTATGTGGCAAATGGATGAAAAAACAAAATGTTCAACCGAAAAAGGTGATCAATATCTCTTCTCAAGGTGGCTTTGTTGGAGCAACCTACCCATATAGGATGACGAAGTGGGACGTTGCAGGGCTGACGCAAGGTCTTGGGATTGAATTGGCACCATTCGGTATTCTTGTCAATGGAATAGCACCGGGCATTGTTGCCACGGACATGCTGCCTGGTTGTCTCAAGCAAAAAGAGAATGTTTATTATCCGGAGAATCCGATAAAAAGATTTGCCTTGCCGGAAGAAATAGCTGAATTAGCAATTTTCTTAATAAGTGATACATCCAACTTTATTGTTGGGCAGACTATTGTATGTGATGGAGGGTATTCCTTGAAATGATGAAAACATATTACTCAGATGAAAAAACTACGCAAGTCTTAGTGGCACTGCTGAAAGAGCATGGGATCCGAAAAATTGTTGCTTCGCCTGGTGGTACAAACGTAGCATTTGTAGCAAGTGTGCAATGCGATCCTTATTTCGAGATATACTCTTCTGTTGATGAGCGTTCGGCTGCCTATATGGCTTGCGGTTTGGCGGCCGAGACTGGCGAACCCGTGGTAATTAGTTGTACCATGGCAACCGCTTCGCGAAACTATTTGCCGGGATTGACGGAAGCATATTACCGCAAACTTCCGGTATTGGCCATTACCTCTACGCAACCAGTTGCCAAAGTGGGACATCACAACGCGCAGATCGTCGATCGCAGTTCGATACAAAATGATGTGGCAAGATTAAGCGTAACATTACCAATGATAAAAGACGATGACGACTTATGGGATTGTGAAGTAAAAGCCAATCGTGCTATCTTGGAACTTAAACGTCACGGTGGAGGTCCTGCGCACATCAATCTTTCTACGGTTTGTACTCGAGGGTATGCAACAAAAAAGCTCCCCAATGTTCGCGTAATGGATCGTATTACTCCAATAAGTGAATTTCCTGAACTGCCCCATGGAAAGGTAGCCGTGTTTGTTGGGGCACACGCGGTAATGTCAAAGGAACAAGTCGAAGCGATTGACAGGTTTTGTGCATCCAATGATGCCGTTGTGTTTTGTGACCACACAAGTGGTTATAAAGGGAAATATCGGGTATTGGGCGCACTTGTGATGGCGCAGCAGAAACTCGAGAATACCTCGATTATACCGGAAGTCCTTATACATATTGGAGAGATTACCGGCGATTATTATAGCTTGAAACTTGCGAGAAAACAGGTTTGGAGAGTTAATGAAGATGGTGAGGTCCGCGACACGTTTCGCAGGTTACGCTATGTTTTTGAAATGCCGGAACAAACTTTCTTTGAGCATTATGCAAAAGACACTAACGATGGTGCCGATAGCTACTTGCAGCTTTGTAAAAAACTGCTTGGCGAACTCAAAAAGAAAATCCCCGAATTGCCATTCTCAAATGCCTGGCTCGC
>JASFHG010000184.1:0-7221 GCA_050123355.1 Planctomycetia bacterium | reverse complement strand
GTCGTCCGCTTGATTGGTCTCGGCGGCCCGCTTGTCATTTTGGTTGTGTTCCCAAAGACGCGCTTGTTTGACAAAGGTATTGAAGAACGCGGTCAGCATACAGACCTGAAGCCCGGGCAGACCGTCGAGGATGCCTCCTCGGATCAGGTAAAGGTGCAGGAAGCGGAAGAGCGGTCGGAAAAAGAGGCTCGAGAAGGTGGCTCGACGTCCTTTTTGCCGCAGGATTTCCGCTCCCCAGGAAGTGTAGCGGAGGTATTTTGCAAAATATTGATCGTAGCTCGAGATGCTGTAATGGGCAAAACTTCCTTTCAGCTTGCCCACGATTTTTGGATCAATGTCAATGTCGTCATGTACCAAACGGCCGCCGTAGCGATATTGTCGGCGAAAGAGTCGTATGGCATCGGTGTTCCAACCGCTGTATTTGAGGTGACGGCCAAGAAAATAGCAGTCGAACGACGTCCGATAGGCATGATACCGTGAAGAACCGATGGCAAGCACCTTCCGAATGGAATCGGCCAAACGATCGGTGACACGTTCGTCCGCGTCGACGATCAAAATCCAAGGGGAGGAAGCGTGTGGGATGGCCCAATTCTTGAAATCGCCAGAGAATCGATACTCTCGCTGGATAATTCGGCAGTCGCTCATCTGGCTGACGAGTTCAAGCGTGCGATCGGTCGAGCCGGAATCGGCAACAATAATCTCGTCCGCTACCAAACGGACAGACTTGATACATTCAACAATATGATGTTCTTCATTCTTGCAAGGAATGATGACAGACAGCTTTTCGGGCATAATCGTAGTACAACTCCTTCTGCACTAAAGGTGGCCGGGACGCTTTCCTTAGTCAATCTATAAAATCGGCCAACGGCTAATGATAGGTATCTTATCGATTTCTCGCAATAGCAAAATCCCAAAAGAAAATACTGAAGTTATGCACTTTTTTATCTAGTTGCGTGTCGCTTATATTTCTTGCAAGTCTTTTGGTAGAAATGTCTTACGGGAATTGTCTCTCTGGTTCTATTTCTTTTTTGACAGAGCTGGCGTAATCCGTAAAGTCGGCCTTTTCTTGCCTAAAACCCGCCGATTTACTGTTGTGTTGCGGGTTCTATCTTCTATACTTATAAAGGTTTACATGCTTTGCCGGTACTAGATGGAGTGGTATTTTGGAGAAGAGTCGCACGATTGATCTTACGATACGGACGATCATCCCGCTGGTCGTCTTGGCCGTGGGAGTGCTCGGCTATCAGGCGATCGTCTCTTACTGCAAGAAGCCGCCTGCTCCGCGACCGGCCGAAGCCACTGGTCCGCCGGTTGTGGGTACGGCACCGGTTCGGCTGCAGACCGAAGGCCTTACGATCGATGCCGATGGGGTCGTGGTCCCTTATCGCGAGATCACCGTCAACGCCGAGGTGGCCGGGCGGCTTATCGAGAAAAAGGAACTTTGTCGCGCGGGCAACTACGTGGCGAAGGGAACGCTCCTGATGACGATTGATCCGAAGGACTACGATCTGGAGGTCAAGCGGTTGACGAAGGAGGTTGAGCAAGCGGGTGCTTCGATTCGTGAAGTGGAGGTTCAGCTTACGAACACCGAATCGTTGATCCAGTTGGCTCGCGATTCGTTGAATTTGGCAACCCGCGAGGTGAAACGACTCGAGACGCTCGAGCGTCAGAAGGTTGTCACCGAGTCGGAGCTGGATGCCGTGCGGCGGGACGAGTTGCTTGCCCGCGATGGGTTGGTCAAGCTGGAGAATCAGTTCCGTGTTTTCACGGCGCAAAAGGACCGGCTCCAAAGTGCGAAGGAGTTGGCTCAGGTCCAGCTCGATCGAGCAAATTATGACCTCGATCGAACTCATATCAAGGCTCCGATCGACGGCATGATCATCAATGACTATGTCGAGTCGGATGCGTATGTCAACCGGGGTGAGCGGCTCTTTTCGATGGAGGACGTTTCGGCGGTCGAGGTGCGATGTAATCTGCGGATGGACGACCTGTTTTGGATCTGGGATCAGCAGAAAGCATCTGCCACCGATGCCGAGGGTCGACCGGTGCTCAATCGAAGTTATACCCCGCCACCGACGCCTACGACAATCATCTATACGCTGGGCGGTCGTGACTATATGTGGGAAGGGACGCTCATTCGCTACGAGGGGATCGGGCTGGACGAGGCAACTCGTACGGTTCCTTGCACGGTTGTGGTCAGTGATCCGGATCAGGTTCGTATCGCTCGGCACCCGGGCGCGAAGCCGGAGATCAACGGCTGGGAAGGGGGCAGCATGGCGCTGGTCCGTGGCATGTATGTGAAACTCGAGATCCATGCGCAGCCGCAGCAAACCCTTTTGAATATTCCGGAGAGTGCGTTGCGGCCCGGGAATCGTGTGTGGCGTGTGAGGGATCACCGACTGAGCATTGTGCCGGTCCGTGTGGTGAGTACGATGTCCTCGGGCGTGATTGTCGAGCCGGTCAATCCGGGCGATTTGACTGCCGACGATCGTGTGGTGATCGAGACGCTTGCGGTGGCCGAAGAGGGGATGGAGATCCGCGATGCGACGGAAGTGGAGAAGAAGAAAAAGGATTCTTCGCAGATCTTAGAGCCGGCTGCTTAGGATTTTTTATTGAGTCTTAGGTATTTAAAGTTACAAGTGTCCAAGCCGGAATTGGGTCGCGAAGCGTGCCCTATTCCGGGTCGAAGAATCTGTGATAAACCGTAGCACGGACCCGGAATAGGGACTATCGTCCCAATTCCGGCTTGGAAGAATTTTTATGGGCAGGATGCTATTCTCTATGGTGCGGGAGCACCTACCAAAACACCTATTAAAAGATCCCTCACGCCACGAGCGACGTGGGGTGCTCGTGGCGTGAGGGGATCGACGGTGGTCTTCTCACGAGTTTACTTCGGTTTTTTGGTATCCGTTGCCGGGGCGGTCATGCTGCTGTACTTTTCGATTTGGTTTAGCAGCTTCATGCGTTGGGGGTGATCCGACTCGAGGTCGAGGACCATCCGCCATTGGGCGACCGCTTTGGGATACTCTTGAATCTCTTCGTACGCTTCGCCGAGCTTCAGGTGGAGCGACGCGTTTTGCGGGCTTTCGGCGACCGCTTTTTCCATGAACTCGATATAGCCTTTGAGGTTGCCTGCCTGATTGTGCTGATCGGCGACGCTCAGATAGGCGTCGACCAGGGTCGCACCGTAGGCCTCTTTGTTCAGTTCGATCGCTTTTTGGAGTTGTTGGAGATACTCGTCATAGCGGCCGGTCCCGAAGGCGGCCTGGGCACAGTAGTAGTGGAACAGGGCCTTGCTTTCCTTGGGAACGGTCGGGCCGATCTTGATGAACATGTCGTACGCCTGGGCGTAGCGGCGGGCGTTCAGGTAGATCGTTGCTTGCAGGACGTGGATTTCGGGCCGCTCTTCGATGCCATCGGCCAGTGCTTTGGCGACTTGATAGACGGCCGATTTTTCCGGAGCACAGCGGAAGAGGTCCTTCTTGCCGGGGACCGGCTCGATGAGGTACCACTTTTCGTGGATCGTACCGGTTTTACCCGACTTGACGGTCTTCGTCGTGATCGGTCCGAAGTAGTTTCGCAGGTTGAAGTAAGCAGAGCCCAACTTATAATGCAGGACCGGCGACTCGAGACCCAGATCGAGAGCCGATTGATACGAGTTGGCCGCCAGGGCGAACGAGTTGTCGGAGAGGTAGATGTTACCGAGCTGATAGTGGTCCGACGCACTCTTCGGGTTGAGCTTGATTGCTTCTTCGTAGTGCTTTCGTGCCTCGGCATGCTCGCCCAGGTTGTATTGAGCCTCGGCCAGCATGTGGTACGTGGGATAGTCGTGGCGATATTTCAGGAGCGGTTCGAGGATCCGGACCACGTCTTTGAATTTTTTGGCGGTCGAGTAGATTTCAGCCAGCGTCTGGCCTGCTTCGACGTGGTCGGGGGCCGTCTTGACGATCTTTTCGAGGTGTTCGGCCGCCTTGTCGTCCTTGTCGGCATAGCGATACGCCCGGGCGAGGTAGAGACGATAGCTGGTCTTCGTCTTGTCCCCTTCGACCGCCTTGGTCAATAGGTCGATCGCCTTTTGGTACTTGCCTTGGAACATCGCGTCGCGTCCCTGGGTGAACAGGTCGGCGGGCGTCGGAGCCTTGGGCTTAGCAGCTTCGTCGTCAGGATCATCCGGGTCCACGGTAGACTCAGGTGCTTCGCCGGTATCGATCCTCGGTTGGGGAGCCGGGTCCGGTGCTTGTGCGGTGACCATGCCGGGCCAGGCGAGTGAGATCAGGCCGATCGTCAGTATCAGAATGAGATATTTCGTTCGCATGATTCGATTCCTTTATGGATATGATTGTTAGGTTAAGGTTGTATATAAATCGTTACGTAAGAACCCACTTTACAGACGATAGGTCTTGATCCAGTTGATTTGCTCCTTGGCCTTGTTGACCAGGGGGCCGCTGGGGAAGTTCGTGATGTAGTTGGTATAGGCGTCCATCGCTTGGACCCATTGGTTGAGCTTCTCGCAGTTTTCGGCCACGGCGAACTGGGCGTTGCCCGCCTTCGGGCTACGTCGGTAGTTCCGGAGGAACGCCTTGTAGGCCTCGATCGCTTCGGCGTACTTGCCTTCGCGTTGATAGTACTCGGCGATACGCCAGCTGGCATCTTCGGCGACGGTCGTTCCGCTGAATTGGCGAACGATTTCGAGCCAGGTTTCCATCGCGGCTTTCGAGTCTTTCAGACGCGTGTCGTAGATCGTGGCCATCTGGAGCAGCGCTTCGTCCGCCTTGTCAGCCCCGGCAATCTTCGACGCGGACGTGAAGGACTCGACCGCCTTACGCAACGCGGCGTTGACCTTGTCCTGCCGGTCGGCCATCTGAGCGGCCGAGAGGGACTCGACTTCCTGCTCGGCCTTCTGGGCGAACAGGATTGCCTGTGCGGAGTTAAACTGGCCGTAGCTGAACGCATTGGACGCTTCAGCCTGTTCGGCCTGCATGCCCTTTCCAGCCGCTTTCAGTTTCTTGACATTGGCATAATTCGATTTCATCAACGATCGCCGGTTCGACTGGGACATCGTGTATGCCTTTTTCTGAGCGACCTCCTTGGCACGTTCGAGCGTTGATTCACGCGTGACCGAGGCCAGCTTCGTTGCCTCTTCCTCGTAGCTCTTGCCAACCAGGTACAGGGCATCGTCGGCCAGCGGACTGGCGGGATATTTCTCGCCCACCTTCAAGAGCGCTTCTCGCGCCTTGGTCGTTTCGCCAAGGGCCAGGTAGGTGTTCCCGATTGCGTAGAGGGCGTCGTCGGCCAGGTGGCTCTTGGGCCACTTGCTGGTCACCTTGCGATATTCGATGATCGCCTTGACCTTGTTTTGGAGGCGGTCTTTGACGATCTCGGCGATTTGGTACTGGGCGTCGAACGCCTTTCGCTGCCCCTTCTCGTCGACCAGGCCTTGGTAGCGTTCGAGGTCCTTCAGTAGCTCGATGCGCCGCTTGGCCTCGTTCATCTTCGAGTCGTGATAGGTTTCGACGTAAGAGAGATAGTCTTCTTTCGCTTCGTGCCATTTGCTCAAGTTGATTTTGCACTCGGCGATGGCCCATTTGGCTTCCTGGCTCCACTGACCGTTGTGGAACTCGGCGATCACCCGTTGATACGCTTTGATCGCGTCTTCCCACGCCTCGTTGGTTTGGTGGATTTGGCCGACCATTTTCAAGGCTTGGCCCGCTTGGGCGTGTTTGGGGAAGCTGTCGACGAACGACTCGAGCACGTGGAGCGATTCGACCCATCGCTTTTCGTTCTTCAGGTCGGAGCCGATCTGGAAGATCGAGTTTTGCAGCGACTGGTCGTTGCCGCCGCGAGCGAAGTTCAGTTCCTGATAGGCTTCGGCCGCTCGCAGGGGGCGTTTGAGTTTGTGGTGATAGGTTTGCGCAATCTTCAGGGCCGCCTGTTTGGCGTACGAGTCCATCGGGTTGTACATCGTCAACTCGTTCCAGACGAGGATCGCTTCGTCGTAGTAGGCACGGCTCTCCAACTCTTGCGAGATGGTCCAGAGCATCTGCGGGATCTGGCCGAGGTTCGGGTGATCCGAGTATTTCTCGGCAACCTTGGCCAGCTCTTTCGATGCGCGGACATATTGGCCGCGGGCAAGCGTCGAGCTAAACGAGTTGACCACGCGGGCCTGCGTGAGGAAGCTGGACGCGATTTCCCACTGGGCCTTTTGCAGATAGGTCTGTTGCTTGGGGAACTCGGTCACGATTTTGGCCAGTTCCTTGCGAGCGTTGTCAAACCGCTTGCAGACTTCGCTGAGCTTCTCTTGCTTCGAGGTGATTTCCACCACCGGCATCGCGGCCCAAGTGAGCCAATCGCGAGCGATTTGCAGTCGCAACGAAGGGAGATCACGATCGGTCGGGTTGTCCTTGAGAAACTGCTTCGCCAGGGCGGCGGCCCGTTTCGGTTGGCCGATACTGCGCCAGTAGGTGACGGTCGCCAAGATTTCGGTTCGGGCCAGGGTGGCCGTGGCCGTCTCGGAGTATTCCTTGACGATCTCTTGGAAGATCTTGTAGGCGGCTTCGATCGCCTTTTCCTGTCGAGCCAATTCGGCTGCCGAAAGGGTCTCGAAAACCTGACATACATTCAGCTGGATTTGATAGGCATTATTATTTATTGACTGTTGTCCTTGTTGCGATCGTGCGACCCAACGAGATTGGTTTTCACGCATGAGAGCTACTTGGGCGGCTTGGTTCGCTTCCTGCTGCTGGACCATCGCGAGCATTTCCACATCGCGTCGGGCACGTCCATTGTCAAAGGTGGGAGTCGCAAGACCAAACGAGCGTTCTGGCTTAGAATCACTTGGGCGTTCAGCACACGGTGTCGGTTCGCAAGGTGCGCAAGTAAGCTCTCCGGAAGATGGCCGGCCGGCCGGCGAGGTTTGGGCAATCCGTACGAGGTCTTCTGCTTTTGCCTCATTTTTACCCCCGAATCTGCCCATGCCACCGCCCATTTCCATGTTAGGTCTGTCGTTCACGGCGGCAAGGCTTCTCATATTCAGCTCGGCTGGGGCTATGACGCCACCGGAATTGGAAAGCCTGCCGCTGGCGTGATAGGCACCGGCCAATCCGTAGAGATGCATGTTTTGGAAGTTGGCGGCCAGCATCTGGCTCGTGTTCGGCTCGTTCGCACTGCGGAGCATCCCGTTTTGGGCCAGCACCTTCAGCAGCTTGCGAGCATGTTCCGGTC
>JASFHG010000183.1:0-7239 GCA_050123355.1 Planctomycetia bacterium | reverse complement strand
AGTTCGGCTTTAAATTTCGGCTTCCTGCTGGGATTTTTCCTCTGCTGTATCGTTTGGCTAACGAGCATTTTTCATTTTAAACGCACGACCGAGGATGCCGGACTGTTTGAGGAGATGAGCGAAGCGGTTTTTATTATCGATTGCCATCACCGAACGATTTTATGTGTCAATAAGGCTACCGTCGATCTCCTTGGCTTTCAACGTCACGACTTGATCCACCGGGCGGCATCCCACCTGTTTGCCGGCAACGAAACCGTCGTTGATAAGTTGCTTGATACAAAGAACTTTAAGAAAGACGGTACGTCCACGCAGATGGTCTCGACGATGCGCAAGGATGGGTCGCTGATCGATATGCATTTTGTTGTAAGATCAGTCCGATACCATGGTGCCCATTGTGTGTTGGTCAGTGGCCGGGATGTATCCACGAAGCTAAAGGTGATCGAGGATCAAGCGCGTTTGTCGGCGATACTCGAATCGAGCACTTCCGGACTGTGTGCTTGTGATCGGGAAGGTATTATCGTCAATTGGAACCGGGCTGCCGCCAGAATTCTCGGCTACCGTCCCAAGGATGTCATCGGCAAGCCGTTCATGATACTCGTCACAAAAGAACAGCATAAAAAACGTTGGGAAATGTTCCAAACTTTGATAAAAGGCAAGGTCATTCCACCCTATGAAGGCAAAGCCGTGCATAAGGATGGGAGGACTGTCTATGTTCATATGGACGTTGCCCCGATTCGTAACGAGAACGGAGAGGTTATCGGTATCTCTGCAATATTCCGGGATATCGGGGATAGTATAAAGACCCAAAGAGAACTTAAGGAAAAAGAAGAGCGGCTGCAGATGGCGTTCCAAGCCGCCGAGGTCAGCCTTTGGGACTATGACTGCGATACGGATACTTTGCATATCCTTTCCGAGTACAGTAGTACTTTTTTGGGATACGATTACGACGATACGGAATGGAGTTTTGCCAGGGTCTCGGGAATGATTCATCCCAAAGATCGTCAGCAAAGTGAAATCAAATTTCAACAAGCGCTTACGAGCACTTCTGATGAGCCGTTTAGCTTTACCTCGCGATTTCTAACAAAAAAAGGTTCCTATCGTTGGATCAACGTAACGGGACAGGTTTCTGAGCGTAATGAAGATGGATCGCCCAAGAGGGTCATCGGGCTGAATCGCGATATGTCTCAGAAGATGTTGGAACGGCAACGTGAAGAGTGTGAACGGCTTCGCTTGAAGACCCTGCTTGCTTGGAGTGAGCGGTCTGATGCGACCCGAAAGGATATTCTCGAATTTACACTGCAGAAGTCGGTTGATTTGACCAGTAGCCCTCTCGGCCTGATCGGAGAGGTGGATGAGACGAAGGAACAACTGAACGTGACATGGTTGATCCAAGGGGTTTGGCCCAGTAAAACCGGCCGTTTGGCAGGCCACGAAGCGACCGCTGAACAATTTGCGATCAATGGCTCACCACTTTGGACCAAGGCGGTTTTGACCGGAGAACCGATGATTGCGAACGCTCCGGACCTCGATGCAAAGGATCGCAATTTCTTTGGTGTTCATAACCCGATCGAACGATATTTGGCTGTTCCGATTATCGAAGAAGGACGTATCGCCGGGGTGGTAATGGTAGCCAATAAAGAAGAAGATTATGCAATCCATGACGTGATCGAGCTCCAGCTTCTGGCACAAGGTATGTGGAACCACATGCACAAGATCGACGTTGAAAACTCACGAAAGAAATTGGAGCTGGAACATAATATTATCCTCGAAAACCTGCAAGAGGGTGTGATCTGCTTCAACCAAAATTGCCAAGCGACGTATGTGAATCGCTTCGCCTGTGAGGTGTTTGGAAGATCACCGGAAGAAATTATCGGGCGTGTCAGTGATGATGCCGAATTGGGCGAAAAGTATTGCGATATAATACGTGTTTCGCAAGAGGTGCTTCAGACGAAGAAGGCGTGTTACAAAGAAATCGTTTCTTCGGATGGCCAACGTTATAACGTGAAAGCAATGCCGGTCCTCGATGAGGAGGGCGAACTTTTCCACGTGGTCGAGACATTTTACATCCTTTGTGCTCAAAACGTGTCTACGGCTTTGACGGATGTCGCCAATCCTCTGTGTAGCACGAACGAAAATACGTTGCTCGAATAAGTGGCCAGATGAAACGGTCGCAACGATTCTAATGGTCGTAGCGGTGATTTCTTATTTTCTTATTGCCACCGGATTCGTGGCCGATATTGGCGAAGGCGAATCGTTCTCTCGCTGATTGTTCATCCTGGCGATTTTTCGTTGGACCTCCCCCATGGCTGCAAAAAAACCGACCAAACGACCGTCTCTTATTCCCGTGCCCACCTTTCTCACCGGTCCGATCGGTTGGGTGTTTACCGCGAAGCCAGGCCGCTCCTTCCTGATGGGTATATTGTTGGTAGTTGGGTTCGGGCTAACGATCTATTTCTGCTGGTGCCAGGTGTCCGGTGAAGTGCTTGCCTCGTCCGAATACCAAGTGGACTTGGAAGAGGTTATCATCTCTATGCCGCCACCGTGGGTGCATGCCGATCTTCGGAAAGACGTTTTTCAAGATCTCTCGGTCGAAGGACCCATCTCGATTATGGATGAAAATGTGCTCAAGCGATTCCAAGATGCGTTTGCACTCCATCCCTGGGTTGAAAAGGTGGTTCGAGTTTCTCGAGGTGCAGGCGAGATCCACATCGAGTTGAAATATCGTCAACCGGCCTGTATCGTGGCCGCGTCGGGACGCTGGTTTCCGGTCGATCGGAAGGGCTACGTCTTGCCCTGCGACGATTTTTCGCCGTCCGATTTACAGGAACTGCCTAAGGTCGTCGGTATCGATACCCTGCCGGTGATCTCCGACGGTGCTTATTGGAACGACAAGCGGGTGGATGCGGCAGCCCAAATCGGAGAGGTGTTGCGGCCGTCCTGGCGCAGCCTGAAGCTCGACAAAATTCAACCGGCCCAACTTCCTTACCGTTCAACGCAAAAGGAAGTGAGGGATTTCGAGCTGGTGACCCGAGGGGGAACCGTCTTTATATGGGGAAAATCCCAGTCGGAGAAGTCTTCTACAGCGAAAACGATGCTTTCGAACCAGGAAAAGGCGTCCAAACTCAAGCACTATTTTGAGCAGCACGGTACGCTTGACGTTCCCGGTAACCGCGTTCTTGACCTGCGCGGTGCGACGAACAAAGTGGCAAAAGCGAAATAAATGCCGCTATTGATTGTAAGATATTTAAAGTTACAAGCGGTTTAACGTTTTTTCCTGAAAAACCGGCCTTCCGTTGGTCGGCCTCGTAACTTTGAATACCTGAGAGTCTATAAACATCTCAAGAAAAGAGCTGGGCTCGACCTCGGCTCTGTTCGAGTAAGGTCGAGCCCGGTGACTCGTTGAAATCTTATTTTGATTCGAACGAGACGGTGGCTGTTTTGTCGACAGCCCGCCGGCCGTCAACAGACGGCGCCACCTCGCCGGCTCAAAGAATACTTAATCACACACCACCTCCTCTCTTCAAACGGGTCCCTCGTCGCGATCGACTGCCGGCTCAAAGAGCGTCGGTCGCCTGACGAGCTTGTCGTCTGTCGTGCTGCGTAAACACGACCCGAGATGATTTTTTACCTTTTCGGTATGGTTTTAAAAATTGCAATATGCTTTGTGTACCAACAACACCATCTGCGGTGCCACTAAATCTATACTGATTCAGGGATCTGACAATTCAATAACCAAATCTGGGGGGCATATGGACAAATCAAAGTGTTTTGCGCAGAATGACGATAGAGCACCTGTCGAGGTTCTCTATCCCCTAACGAAATACGCCTTTTTTCGCTTGCAAAACGACGTCGTTAACCCATGCGAAAAAGGTCCCGCCAGAAAAAAACGTTTTGGTTTTGCTTTCAAAAGTGCTATGGGGGAGGTCGCCAACCGATTGACCGTAGTAGTACTGATCAAAACCTCACATAAACTGTATCCCACCTAACCACCAGAAATTGTGTTGGACAAGGAGTCGAGTGGCGCTGCTCAAGAGAAAATGAGTGGCAATGGTCACTATTGCTGAAACGGGGCTTTCATACGATTTTGAGTGAGCTTTTCGATGGTTTTTGGCCATTGGAAGTGATATATCGCATGAACCATACTGCCCAAAAGAGGGGTATATGGGAAATTGCCCAAAATTGGGGTGGTTTTGGGAACTTTGCCGAGACTTCCACCTTCAAATTCAGTACAATTGAAGAATGTACATGGTGAGACTGAAAAAGGCATAAATGTGTTCATAGCAACATTTACAGGGAATCAGCAGAACGGAAGAGGGATGAGAGAAAATCGCGCGATGGGGCTTCCAATCTACGCTAGAGGTCTGGCGATATTACTATCGTTGGGATTTATCTTAACTTCTGCGCAGGCCAAGCCCCCCATAAGACCACCGGTTCTTACCAAAGAAGCCCAGCGGGATCTGTTAAAACGCGCAGCGGCCCAAAAAGCGGCTCAGAAGCGAATCGAGGCCCGAGTAGCTAAAGAGAAAGAAGCGGCCGCGAAGAAAGCCGCCGAAAAGAAAAAAGAGCTGCAAAAGAATGGCAAGCCACAGAAGGTCATGGTCCAGCAGCAGATTCAGATTCAGGGCAATCTTGTCATACGGAATGGTGTTCCAGATAAGGAAGAAGATTCCGGTGGCTCGACAGCAATTCTCCCTCAGCCTGACCGCGAGACCCTGCAGCGACTTAAAGATGCGAAAATCTTGATCGAAAAGGAACGCTTTGGCGAAGCGGTCCGAATCTTGGGTGATATTCTTTCCTCTTCCGACGACAGTTTCTTTCCGATGGAAGATGATTCCGAGGAAGGGGATCGTAAGATCCGAGGGTTGCGTGACGAAGCAGAAAAAATTCTTGGAGGACTTCCTCCACAAGCGATGGAATTATACGAGTTGCAGTTTGGCGCTCAGGCGAAGCAATTCTTAAAAGAGGCGATGCAGGCAGGGAACACTCGTGCACCGGCTGATATTTCGCGACGGTTTTTCTATACGGAGGCCGGTATCGAGGCGACGTGGCTGGCAGGCTTGGCTTCGATGGACGAAGGACGTTGGAAAGCGGCCGTGCTGGCCTTCGATCGGTTCAAGAAGGTGCCTCATGTCGCGAGTCGTTACGAACCTCTTTTGTCGATTCTCAAATCCTTGTGCATGGAACAAGCCGGCCAGTCCAAGTTGGCAGAGAAGGCTTGGCAGGGATTGCGAGAGCGGTCGCCTCGTGCCACGATCCAGATTGTCGGAAAGTCGGTTCCTCTCTTTGCCAATCAGGGTGAGACCTTTCAACAGTTTCTCAAACGTGCGAATCTCGATCAACTGAACGTTTCGAGTAGCTTGCGTGCCCTTGCGGCGAACCAGATGTTGCCGTTTGGGACTCCGGACCGAAATGCGTCGATTGATGCAAGCTTGCCGCTACTCAAGCGAACTTGGCGAGTACGAGGTACCGAGCAGCCGATGGCCGAGGCTATCCTTAAGAAACAACGCGAAACGTGTATCGATAACGGCACGTTGGCGGTTCCTCGTTTTTATCCGTTGGTGGTTGACGGGGTCCTTTTCGCTCGGACCCTCGATGTGATTGTTGCCATCGACATCGAAACGGGCAAGCGTATTTGGGACGCCCAGGCGGACGATCCCAACGAGAAGCGAATTGCCGGTTCCAGCAGCAATGCCTCACGTGTATCCAGCCAGCTCCAAAGTCAATTAAGCCAGATTTGGGGCAACTCGATCTTTGGTCACCTCACCAGCGATACGCGAAACCTCTATGCAATTGAATCGGACTCCATGCCGAAAGATGCTTATCAGATGCGTCGCATGGGAGTGAATTCAGGCGGACTTTCGAATATCTTGGTCGCGATCGATTTGGAAAACGGAGAAGAACGTTGGCGACGATCGACAGGAATCGAAGACGAACCGCTCTTCTTCCTCGGACCACCTTTGCCGTTGGATGGTGTGCTTTATAGCTTGGCTGAGAGCCGGGGCGAAATCCAACTGGTTGTACTTTCAGCCTCGACGGGCGAAGTGGAATGGGTTCAGCGGATCGCCATCTCGGAACAGGTAGCGTGGCCGTATTCGGCCCAATATTACCATGCCCAGATGCCAGCCGTGTTGGACGGCGTCATGGTGTGCCCCACCGGTACCGGAGCGGTGGTCGCCATCGAGCCGACCACGCGAAGTCTTCTTTGGGCTTATTGCTACGAACGACTCGGAAGACGTCAGCACCGTATGATCATGGTTAATGGGATGCCTCGTTCGGCCAATCAAGATCGAATTGGCGAAGAGCTGGTCCTTCATGACAATTACGTTTTTTCCGCACCGGTCGATTCCAATTACCTTCATTGCTTGGACCTTCGGACGGGCAAGGAGATTTGGAAGCAAGCGTTTACCGATGGAGCCTTTATTGGCGGCGTTTACAAGGACCGACTTTTGGTCGTAGGTCGCAATAAGTTCCAAACGCTGAACGTGAAAAACGGCCAGAAGGTCGGCGAGTGTTTCCTGGACGAATCACTCGGAGACAGTGGTTCGGTTCTCGTAACCGGGTGCGGCTTCCGTAACGAAGGGATTTACTACATCGCCGAGTCGTCGGGCGATATCGTCGCTCTCGATATCGAGCGGTGTAAAGTAGTCCACCGAATCCATTCTCGTGAGCCGATGGTTTTGGGTAATTTGGTGGCGGCCGATGATCGAATATTCTCGCAATCCCTCGAAGGGATCGAGGCGTTCCATCAATTGAAGGCCATTCGCGAAAAGATCGAAGAACAGCTTAAAAAGGATCCGAACAACCTGGAAGCCATGGGCATGCAAGGCGATTTGCTCTTGGCTGAAGGTAAGGTCGAAGAAGCCGTCGAGAAGTTTCGCCATATTTACAAGGTCGCGAAAACCCCGGCCAATGAAGAGCGGCTCTTGGAGGCGTTTTGTGTCGCGTTGAAGGATATGTATCCGAAGTATCGTCACATGCGTCCGGAAATCGAGGTTTTGCTGCGAACAGATCAACAGAAAGCGGACTACTGGTATTGTGTCACGATTGGCGAGACTGCGGAAAATAATTTGGCGGCGGCGGCTGATGCCTGTATCGAGTTAGCCAATCTTTCGAGCCAGACTCGCTTGACCATTTCGACCGACCGTTATCATGAGGTCCAACGAGAGCGTTTTGTGCAAGCACAACTGGGTACCATTTATGCAATGGCCGATGAAGATCTGCAGAAAAAACTGGCTGATA
>JASFHG010000182.1:0-7261 GCA_050123355.1 Planctomycetia bacterium | reverse complement strand
CCAGGTGTAGGTCTCGATCTCCCAGTGGGGGCAGCCGCTCGTGCGGAGCAGGCGGGCGAAGTCGCCGAGCAAGAGGTGCGACGTCGAGCTGATGCCCGGCCCGGCCGTCGGTTGATAGAGCGGCCAGTGATAGTGGATGCGGAGAGAAAATGGGGACTGGCTCGTTTTCGCAGAAAAGGTGCCTGTCCCCTTTTTCTCAGCCATTTTTTCAGCCTCGGCGGCCCGTTCCTCGCTACTCTTTTTATCGACTCCGATTTCCGCTCCTTCCGAAGCTTCCTTTTGAGTTGGGCCGGAAAAGGGGACAGGCACCTTTTCTCGGGCCGAGAAAACGAGCCAGTCCCCTTTTCCTTCGGGCAGATCGGCGTAGCGATCGAGCGTACCGTCGGGGTGGTGGATGTTGGTTTGGTGCAGGTAGGTCCGGTCGGCGAAGCGGGCCAAGCTTTCGAGTGGAGCTACCGTCGGGTCGACTTCCAGTGCGGCACTGAGCTGGACTTTGGCGATCGGGACGTGCGCGTCGAGCAGCGATTGCAGGCCGGCCGTCAGGTCCTCGAACTCGACCGCTTGATGGGCCGTGTCGAAACAGACGCCGATATGCTTCTGCAAAATCTGGGCCGCGTCCGAGCGGGAAACACCGTGCTGTTCTAAAACGGCCGGCCCGACATCGTGTCGCAAAATATCGAAAACCTCGATCATCTCGGACATGGTCTCCGGGTAGCAGTACGGCTCGGGCTCCAGGGCAAGAACCACACGGCGGCCGGTCTCCTGATAGAGCAGCCAGAGCGTGTAGGCGGTCTCGGCCAACTGCCGCAGGCCGGGCGCAACGCCCTGCTCCCACTCGGGCCAGCCCTTAAACGTCAGCGGGGCGGTCGAGATGCTGGCCGTCGCCCCTTTGTCAATCAGCTCGACCAACACGCGGGCGATCGTCTCGGTATACTCACGTCGCGCCGACTGCGCCCAGTCGGGCCGATAAACCCGATCCTTGACGACCGTCTGATGGAACTGCCCGAACGGAAACCCGTTGACGGTAAAAACGTACAGATCTTCCTCAGCAAGAAACTCCTTGAACGCCTCGATAGAAAAAGGGGACTGGCTCGTTTTCTCGGCACGAGAAAAGGTGCCTGTCCCCTTTTTCGCGCTCTTTTTCTCGGCTTCCTCATCAAGAGCCGGGAAAAGGGGACAGGCACCTTTTGACTCCGCAAAAGGAGCCAGTCCCCTTTTCCCTCCCAAAAGCTGCTGGGCCGAGAGGTCGCTGAGACGCAGTCCGAGGCCAAAGCGGCGGTCGGCTCGCGAGGCGGTGACACGGTCGCGGATCGGAAGCGTATACTCACGGATCGCCTCGAACTGCTGCTCCCACGTCTCGCCCGGGTGGACGTTCAGGCAGTAGGTCAAATCGATCGGCGGTCGGTCACTGATTCGCATAATTGGTTTTACTATTTTATACTTAGCCGTCGAGCTTGCTCGTCGTTTTGAAATAGTGGCTACGTTTTTCTCGCTTCCAATCGACGAGCAAGCTCGACGGCTAAAGTGTTCCTACTTTTTCAGTCGATAAAGTTCTTCAACGCCCGCTTCCAACAAATCGGCGTCCATGTGGTGGACTTCGCACTTCGAGCCGAGGCCGTCGGGCAGCGTGACGCTGAGCCGGCCGCCGAGGTGCTCGCGGAACTGGTCGAGGCCGTCGAGGATCTCGAGCTCGCCGTCGCTGTCGCGCTGGCTGAGGATGTCAAGGTAGATCGGCAGCCCGCTTTGTTGCAAGGCGGTGACGACCGTGCGGAAATCGTCGTCGGTGATCAGCCCTTTCCGGCCGGCGTAGTAGCAGTCCAACGCGATCCCGACCGCGACCGCCTGACCGTGCCCGACCTGGTGGGCCGAGAGCATCTCGATCTTGTGCGCGGCCCAGTGTCCGAAGTCCAGCGGCCGTGCCGAGCCGAACTCGAACGCGTCGCCGCCGGTCCGGATATGATCGAGGTGGATCACGGCGGCCCGACGCACGAGCTGCTCCATGAGCGTCATGTCCCGCCCGGCCAGCCCGGCCGCGTTTTCACACAGCCAGTCGAAAAACGGCCGGTCCTTGATGATCGCGACCTTCAACGCCTCGGCGATCCCGCCGCACCAGGCGTCTTGCGAGAGGGTCGACAGCAGCGAGAAATCGTTGATCACGGCGAACGGCGGCGCGAACGTGCCCAAAAAGTTCTTCTGGCCATGCTCGTCCATCCCGTTTTTCACGCCGACGCCCGCGTCGTTCTGCGCGAGCACGGTCGACGGCATCCGGACGAGTCGCAGGCCGCGGTGGACCAGCGAGGTGGCGAACCCGACCGCGTCGAGCATCGCCCCGCCGCCGACCGCCAGCACGAAACTCTGCCGATCGAGGTGCAGGTTGCCGAGCGTCCACATGATGTCCTTCAGCAGGTCATGGTCGGTCTTCGCCGCCGAGCCACCGGGGACGACCGTCGGCCCACCGGCCAGCTCCAGTTGCTCCGGGTAGGCGTGGAAGTACGTTTTGATCTGCTCGCACAAGTTCGGCTGCGCGGTCGCCAGTCCGCCGTCGACGTAGACCGCCACGCGATGACGCCGGTCTTCGCCACGGCGATTGAACGTCGAGACGAGCGTCGTATTCTCTCGCTCGAACGCCCGCCGCGTGAAGTGGACCGGGTAGTCGAACGACACGTCGAACCGCTGCTCGTACGAGTCGGCCGCTTGGTACGGATCGTTTTCAGGATATAGATGTAGGTTCAACGGTGTAGTTCCTCGGGGGATGGTAGGTCGTTAGCGGCGACGCTTGCCGTCGCGTTAATCAACGTTTTTTAACGTGGGGACAAGCCCCACCGCTAACAGGATTCATTGAATCTGTTGACTTTCTATTTCAAAACTTAGCCGTCGAGCTTGCTCGGCGCTTGGAAGCAGTGGCAACGTTTTTCTTCGTTCTAAACGACGAGCAAGCTCGACGGCTAAAGTCGCCAAAACACCTTCTTATTGTTTCTTTTTGCACACACCGTCAGGGCAAGCCCTGACCTACAAGCTGGGCCAAATCGACCAGCGTTTTGGGCTCGCCGGGCAGCTCGGCCGAGCTCCACCAGGCGATCGGGCGTGTCGGGCCGGCCAGGCCGTGCGTGCCGCCGATGCGGGTCGAGTCTTGTGAGACGCCCGGCGGGAACCACTTGAAGTATAGCTCGCACGGGTCGAAGCCCGGCTTGTTGTGGATGTCGATATGGCTCGCGTAATCGGGCGCCTGCCGCGGGTCGGTCCACCACGGGTAGGCGAACCAACGCCCTTCGTCGGCGACCAGCACCAACTCGCCGCCGTTCGGGTGATCGATCCCTCGATCGGCTTGACGAGGGCGGTCGAGCACCTCGGCCACGCCGTCCAGCTCGGTCAGCAGCTCGGCCGCGTAGGAAAGGTCGGCCTTGCGAGGCACGTAGACGTGAGCCACCTCGTGATCGACCATCGCGAAGGCCCGGGAGTCGTGCAGGTTGGGATAAAACATCCCCTGCACGTCGCGCGTCGCCATCAGCCCCTCGTCGGCAAGGGCTCGGTTCGGGAAGACCGCCCCGTCAGACCGCGCCGGCCCGATCGCATAGTCGCCAAACACGAGCATGTCGTAGCCGGCCGACTCGGCCTTCGTGCGGAGCAGCTCGAGTTGATCCATCACCCGCGTCATCGCACGGGCCGCATGGTCGCCCGACGGGCCGTGTCGCTGGAGGTCGTAGTCGAGCGTCGGCAGGTACGTCAAAAGCAGGTGCGGCGAAGTCCTCGCGTCGTGCATGACGAAGGCCGTCGCGCGAGCGATCCAGTCGCCCACCTTCGCATTGGCCAGCGGGCCCCAGTAGTGCTTCAACCTAAACGGGCCGAGCTCCTGCTTGAGTCGCGTGTACAGATCGGCGGGCCGAGCCTGGCAGTCCATGATCATGCCGCCGTGATGCTTGTGGATCGGGGCGGGCGAGAGGACCAGGTCGACCGACTCGCCAAGCGACTGCTGCCAGAACATCATGCCGACCGTCCGCCCGTTGGCGCGAAACTTGTCCCAGATCCGAGGCCCCTCGACCAACGTCGACGCCTGCTCCCAGAACATCGCCTTGCGTAGTGTACGGTGGTACAGTCCGTTGCAGACCATGCCATGCTCGTTCGGTAGAGCGGCCGTGCGGAACGTCGCCTGGGCCGTGCAGGTGACCGCCGGAAACACGCCCTCGGCCGCCGAGAACGCGCCCCCCTGCCACGCCCCCGAGCCATGCAGCTTGACCAGCTCATGCCCGAGGGCCGCCACCGAGACGATCAATTTTTTTCGAGCTTTAGGCATTCGGTTTCCACTTTTTTCATAAACCGTTTAGCGGTCGAATGGAATTCGACGCTTTTGGGAAGTTTTTATAGTCGTTGAAGTATATTGGTGCGGAAGCACCACCCCCAAAACGCGTCGAATTCCATTCGACCGCTAAACACGACGAACGATGTTCGTCGGCTAAACGGTTTCAAAAACAAATTATATTCCTCACGACGCATAAAATCGGCGGCAAAGCAAGTTGTTCAATATCCAAAGCATCATTAGAGAGGGTGCGGTGATGCCTCCCAAGCCTGGCCAGCTTATACAAACGGCCGCCTGCATAAAAATCAAATTACTGATCATGCCGCCGATACCGTCTTGGATCGTCTTCGGTCGGCAATCTAAATAAATACGAAGGGATATGGCAAACGTCATCACCAACGGCATCGCCAAATAGATCGCCATTTGGACAATGAGCAGTACCTCCGTCGGCCGGATCACGAAAAAAAAGGTCGCGATAAACGCCAGGAGCACCACGACAGGCAAGGCGAGCCGTCGCTGGACACCCTGGCCGTCCGTCTCGCGCTGGGCGACCAACGTGACGGCGAAAATATACGCGGTCCAACACGCGGCGATCGGGACGGCATGCGTGAAAAACGGAGTCCACCGGCCGTCGACCAAAATGGCCGCCCCGAGCAGCAGGTTGAGCCCTCGACAAAGTCCCATCACCACGCCGCCGGCCAACGGGAACTTTTGCTTGATGGAGTTGTAAATCAGGATCACGCCGAGCAAGGCGACTTCACAACCGAAGGCGGCCAACGGCAGCAGGAAGAAGCCGAGCAGGATCGCGCCGATGACGCTGACCAAAAAACCAACGATCGCGTGGCTCCGCGGGACGACGCCCGAGGGGAGCGGTCGCGACGGACGCTCTTCGGCGTCCCGGGCCTGATCGACCAAGTCGTTGCACAGCAGCCCGACGATGTACAAAAGCACACTGGCGCCGCACGCTGCGACGATCGTGCCGACCGCGGGGCTCGCCGCACTTTTTCCCGCTACACCGACCATCACCGCCACACCGGCCAGCACGTCCCCCGGCACGGTCAGCAGATTCGGCAGCCGAACCAGTTGCAGCCAGCCGGTGAGGTAATTGGGCTTGTTTTGGGAGGATTCATTCATCGTAATGGTAAATTCTGGGCCTGTTTAGCGGTCGAACTTGTCCGACCGCTATTGAGTTTCAGATATTTAACGTTACAGAACCTCAACATCAGTACCAAGCCGGAATTGGGACGACAGTCCCTATTCCGGGTCCGTACTACGCGGTTTATCACAGCTCCTTTGATCCGGAATAGGGCACGCTTCGCGGCCCAATTCCGGCTTGATTATGTAACTTTAAATACCTGAGACTCAATAAACGTGACGCGAAAATGAGTGTTGTTAAGTAGCTCATTCCAACAACCGCGTCGTATTACTTCCGAGCTTCTTTCTCGATCTGGGAGATCTGGTCGACGCGGCGGGAGTGTTTGCCGCCTTCGAACTCGGTATTTACCCAAAGTTCGAGCATGCGATCGATCAGGCTCTTGCCCAAGAGGTCGGCCGAGAGACAGAGGATGTTCAAGTCGTTGTGACGACGGCTCATCTCGACGGTCAGGTCGTCGTGACACGGGGCGGCACGGACGCCGGGAATTTTGTTCGCGGCGATACTCATCCCGATTCCGGTCCCGCAGATCAAGATACCACGATCGACTTCGCCCGAAACGACCTTTCGGCCGACGTCTTCGGCGATATCCGGATAATCGACCGGGCCTGTCTCATGGGTACCGACGTCGATCACTTCGTGTCCGAGTTGTTCGAGGAGTTCGATAATGTGTGGTCGGATCCCTACTCCACGATGGTCACTTCCGATGGCTATACGCATTTCACAACACCTTATTTTATAAAATCTTCTTTCTTGCTACCGATGTAAATTGGGGAGCCGTGCTTCCAATTCGCGACGAATTTGGTCGGCACATTCTTGATATTGTTCCTTGGGGCCGCCGATCGGGTCGACGACATCCTGCCCGTCTTGCCGCAACACTTCCGTCCGGTCCGCGGCCTCTGGCCACTGGGCCACGATCATGTCGCGATGGCCTCGGGTCATCGTCAGGATCAGGTCGGCATGCCGCACGAGCATCTCGCTGACCGGATGGGTTTCGTGTTTCGACAGGTCCAGCCCGGCGTCTTTCATCACGTCGACTGCCTCGGGACTCGCCCCGCTGCCCATCCCGGTCGCGACACCGGCCGAACAGATCATGGTTCCTTTGTCTTCCAGCTCGTCGATCGAGCAGCGAAGTTGCTTTGCGAAAATATCCTTCGCAATCAGCTCCGCCATCGGGCTGCGGCAGGTATTGCCTGTACATACGAACAGTACAATCCGGTTCGCGAGCCGGTGGATCGTTTGCATCGGCACGACCCCCTCGCGGAGCATTTCGAATCCGTCCTCGCGGACGCGGATGACCGACGACGGCTGACCGAAACGGGCCTCGCCATCGTCGAGGATCAATGCGACGTCGCCGTCGAGTGCCGCCGCGGCATCCTTGGCGTTGGTCGCCGGCGGCTGACCGCTTCGATTGGCACTGGTCAGGACCAGCGGCCCGGCCAACATGCGAAGGATGTCGAGCGTCAGGTTGTTGCCCGGCACGCGGAGCCCGACCGTTTGATGCGGGGCGACCGCTTTCTGGATCGTCTTGGGCAAGCGGCTGACGAGACTCTGCGGATGCGAGGAATCGACCACCAACGTCACCGGGCCCGGCCAGCATCGACGCGCGAGCCGTTGGAACATCGGGCCTGCTTCCGGGGCGAAGTCCAACGCCTGATCGTAGCTATGGATCGCGACCGGCAGGGGGTGGTTGTCTTTGCGATTCTTGACGTTGCACAGTTTTTCGACCGCCGCGACGTCAAGTCCCAGCGCCGCGACACCATAGACCGTTTCGGTCGGAAGCACGACAAGCCGGCCTTCGGTCAGAGCCTGAA
>JASFHG010000181.1:0-7322 GCA_050123355.1 Planctomycetia bacterium | reverse complement strand
GTCACGAAAGACGATGTCCTCGTGAGACTCGAACCGTTCGAGCTCAATGAACGCAAGGCCGAGGCGGAAGCGATGCTCGCGGCCAAACAGGCTACGCTGACGAAGATGACCGCCGGGTTCCGCGTCGAAGAGATTGCTCAGGCTCGCGATCGGGCCGCGCAGGCGCAGGCGACGTACGAGCGGCTTATGCGAGGGCCACGTCCCCAGGAGATCGATGCGGCCAGAGCGAGTCTCCAAGCGGCCGAGGCACAGTTGAAGTTTGCAAAACAATCTTTCGAGCGAGCCGACAAGCTCTATAAGGATGGTTCCTTTCCCAAAACCCGTTACGACGAGGCGGTCGAGCAACTCCAAAGGGCCGAGAGTACTTGGCAGGTCCGAAGGAACGAGCTTGCGATCCTCGAAGAAGGAACCCGTAAGGAGGATCTTGATGCGGCGAAAGCCAAATTGAACGAAGCCACTGCGGCCTTGAATCTCCTGGAGCAAGGGTACCGTACCGAAGACGTTGATGCGGCGCGGGCAGCCGTCGTTGCGGCCGAAGCGACCGTGGCGGCCGTGGCAAAGCGAATTGACGAGCTACAGATCAAGGCACCTTGCAATGGTGTGATCCAATCGATCGACCTCGAGCCGGGCGACCTGGTCCGACCGCAGACACCGGTCGTCTCGATGCTCAACACCGAGCAGCGATGGATCCGTGCTTACGTGCCGGAGGCGATGAAGGTCAACGTCGGCGACCGTCTGACCGTAACGGCCGATCCCCTGCCGGGCGAGAAGTTCGAGGCCGAAGTGATCTTCGTCGCCGAACGGGCCGAGTTCACCCCGAGCAACGTCCAGACGCCCGAAGAGCGCGCCAAGCTGGTCTATCGAATCAAAGCCAACCTGATCGACCCGCCCAAGGAACTGCGACGGGGGTTGATTGTTGATGTCAGTTTGCCCTGACCTTTTCTTATTTATTCTGAAAGATTATAATGCAAAAACCTATAGGCGGTAGGTGACAAACGACTGAGGTAATATGTTTCAAACCCCGATAGGAGAAAGAGCGATGAACGGTTTTTTCAGAAGTGTGTGCGGAAGTCTTTTGCTGGTTCTTATGGTGACCTTTTGGGTTGGCGCGGACGTCGTTTCCAAGGAGGCCGAGGTCACTCCAAAGACGGATACTTCCAAGAAGGCGGATGATCCCAAGAAGGAACCCGAAAAGCCGGCGGAGATCGAGCTGGAGATTCGGGCCGGTAAGGAAAAGACGAAGGCGCTCACCGTCACGCCCGGCATGTCGGCGCTCGAGGTGTTCAAGCTTGCCAGTCCTATCATGCCCGGCGTGGATGACGATCCGTGGCTGCTTTATCCGGCGGCCGACGGCGGTGGTTATTTGCTGCTTTTTTCCGATGAGGGAACCCAGGAGGAGATGACCGGACAGCTTCGTGCCACGGGCAAGTCGAAGCTCTACGCCGTGGTGTACTACTCGGGTAATGAGCCGAAAGACGGACGGTTTCTCTACCCGAAGCGTTGGGAAGGGGCCGCTTACGAGGATTTCCTTACGATCCGCGTGCCGGTCGGCGAGAATAAGGTCCGAGTGGCGACGGTCGTTTTGGGGATGCAAGAGCAAGAGGTGAAAGAGATCTTCCCGTCGGCCGTCAATCACACGAAGGAAGCAAATAGGCTCCTCTATAATTGGTTGGACGAGAGCCGCAAGGTCTTGCTCGTCTTTTCCGAAGTGAAAGACACGGCCACCAAGGGCGGAACCAAGCACGTGCTGTCCGAAGTCCTGCTCCAGGCGAGCGGGGCGGGAGAATTGCAATATATGATGCCTCGCGAAAAACGAGGAAAGGGGGTTCCCGAGGAGTACGAAAAAATCTTGCAGGGGAAGCAAGAGGAAACTCCTAAAGAGCAGGAAACTCCAAAAGAGGAAACGAAGAACCAAGAATGACGACCCCCTTCGACATTGAAGCACAACACCTGACACGACGCTTTGGGCAACTGACGGCCGTCGATGATGTCTCGTTCGCGATCCGGAAAGGCTCGATCTTCGGGCTGCTCGGGCCGAACGGGAGTGGCAAGTCGACGATCATCCGGATGCTCTGCGGCGTGTTGACGCCGAGCGACGGGACGGCGCACGTGTTGGGCTACGATGTCCGGACCGAGAGCGAGCAGATCAAGCGGCAGATCGGCTACATGTCGCAGATGTTCAGCCTCTACTCGGATCTGTCGGTGGTCGAAAACCTCCTTTTTTATGGCCGGATCTACGGCCTGACCAACGCGAAGCTCAACGATCGGATCGAGGAACTGCTCGTGCAGATGTCCTTGACCGATCGGACCGAGCAGCTCGCCGCGCATCTTTCGGGCGGGTGGAAGCAGCGGCTCGCGCTGGCCTGCGCGATCATCCACGAGCCCAAGGTCCTTTTTCTCGACGAGCCGACCGCCGGCATCGACCCGGTTGCGCGCCGTCAACTCTGGGACCTCCTCTTCAAACTCTCCGGCCAGGGGATGACCCAACTGGTGACGACCCATTACATGGACGAGGCGGAGCGGTGCTCGAGCGTCGGCTATATCTATAACTCGCACCTGCTGGTGCTCGGCGAGACGGAAGAACTCAAGCAGCTCCCCGAGGCTACCCCGCCCGACTCGAAGCGGCTCGAACTGATCGTCCCCAACCCGGCGAAGCAGCTCGTCCGGCTGCACGACATCCCGGGCGTGATCGATGCGACCCTGTTCGGGGCGACGATCCGGACGCTGGTCCCCAAGGAGATGCCCGACGAGCAACTGGTCCGGTCGCTCGGTTTTACGCCGCAAGAGGCCGACGTCCGCGAGGTTGCCGCGACGCTCGAAGATGTTTTTGTCCGTCTCACCGCCAAAGCCGAGGCGGAGCCGGAAGAAACGTTCAGTACTAAAACGTTTAGCGGTCCAGCGGAGTCCGACGCGTCGGAAGCGGGAGAAACGGAAGAGGTTGAACCGGCCCCGGAAAACGTGGAAGAAAAAAGCGTCGCCCCCTCTCCGCCCAGGCCAAGAGAAAAAAACGATCATTTCCGCACGACACAGGGGCTCACGGCGGTTGCGCTGAAGGAGCTCTCGCACATCCGACGCCAGCCGACGACGCTCATTTTTCTGTTTATCGTGCCGGTCTTTCAGATTATGCTTTTCGGCTATGCGATCAACACGAAGATCGAGCAGATACCGATGGCCGTGCTCAATTTCGACCGGCGCACGCCGTCCGACGAGCTGGTCGAGAAGCTGGTCAATACCCACAAGTTCAAACTGGTCCGCAGAGTCCAAAGCTACGAGTCGCTCGACCAGACCTTGCGGGCGGGCGAGGCGAAGGTCGGGCTGATCATCCCGGCCGATTACTCGGACCGACTCCTCCAGGAGCAGAGCGTGCCCGTGCAGATGTTGATCGACGGGAGCGATTCGCAGGTCGCCAACACGGCCCTTTCGGCCGCTTATCTGACCGGGTTGGACCTGTCGCTCGAAAAGCTCAAGAAACGTATCGATGGGTTTGATGGCGAAAGCAGCGACCGTGAAGGAGAGATGTCCTTCTTGCCGGTCGATATCCGGCCGCGACTTCTATACAACCCGAACTTGAAGAGCTCTTATTTCTTCGTGCCGGGCCTGGTCGGGATCATTTTGCAACTGGTTACGCTTTTTCTCACGTCGTTTGCCATCGTCCGCGAGCGCGAGGCGGGCACGCTCGAGCAGATGTTCGTCACGCCGGTCGGACGCGTCGGGCTGATTCTCGGCAAGCTGATCCCCTACGCACTGCTCGGCAGCATCGAGGCGCTGATCGTGATGTGCGTGATGACCTACGTCTTCGGTGTCCCGATCGCCGGCAGTATTTTGTTGCTGGTCGTTCTGTCCGCGCTGTTCATGGTCTGCACGCTCGGGATGGGCCTGTTGGTTTCGACGCTGGCGAAGACCCAGCTTGGGGCGATGATGTTTGCCTTCGCGATCATGATCCCGTCGATCCTGCTCTCCGGCTTCGTTTTCCCGCGAAGCGAGATGCCCGACGTGATCTATCCGCTGACGATGGTCATCCCGGCGACCTACTTCATCGAGATCCTCCGCGGCATCGTGCTCCGCAGTGCAGACTTGTTTGACCTGGCCGGCCCGTTGTTTGGGTTGCTGATCTGCACACTCGTCGTCTTGACGCTGGCGATCACGCGGTTCAGGAAGCAGTTGAGCTAGAAAACGCTTTTATTCTATTATTCCAAGCCGATTTTGTGTACGCGCATGCGTGCACAAAGTCGGATCCGTTGCGGTTGGTCCACGCTATCCAAAATAGGGCACGCTTCGCGGCCCAATTTCGGCTTGATAAGAAAGTGGTGACAAGTCCCCGCACTCCAGAACGCTTTTACTCGCGTCCCACGCATACCAGGCACATGTCGTCGCTTTGGGGGCGGGTGCCTACGAAACGTTTGACGTCGTCGAGGATTCGGGTGCCCAGTGCCTTGATGGTCTTGGGTGCCTCGTCCAGGATCGACCAGAGCCGGCTGCCGCCGTAGAGTTGGTTTTGTTGGTTCATCGCCTCGGTGATCCCGTCCGTGAAGAGGATGATGTTGCTGCCGGGCGGGAAGTCGAGCTCGACGGTTTCGTACTCTTGCGTTTCGAGCACGCCGAGCGGCAGGCCGGCGGTCGTCTCGCCGGCGGCAAGGATCGTGCCGTCCGGTTCTCGCAGGAGCGGCGGCATGTGCCCGGCGTTGACCAGCGAGAGGCGGCCCGAGGCGAGGTCCAAGATGACCAGGACCATCGTGACGAACCGATCTTCCCATCGCGGTTCGCAGAAGACGCGGTTGATATGCTCGACCGCTTCGGTGGGGCACCCCTTCCCCGCCAGCGCGTAGCGGATCTCGGCCGAGAACCGCGCGCCCAACAGCGACGCGGAGATCCCCTTACCCGAAACGTCGGCCAGCACGACCGCGAGCCGCCCGTCGGGCAGCTTGATATAGTCGAAGTAGTCGCCGCCGAGCTGGTTGGCCGGCTCGTAGAAATCGAAAAAGTGATAGCCGTCGATCTCCGGGCCGCGGTGCGGGAGGAAGCCCTGCTGTACCTCGTGGGCGATCGCCAGCTCTTGTTCCAGCGAGCGTTGCTTGAGCGCTTCTTCGTGGAGTTGGGCGTTTTCGACCGCGTAGGCCGCCTGGCCGGCGACACTGACCAGCAGATCGAGGTCGTCGCGCGAGAAACGGTTGCGATGGTCGAGCGTGTCGATCTGGATCACGCCGAGCGCGTTGCCGTCGATCCCGATAAGCGGCGCGCACATCATCGACCGGATCCGGAAGTCGGCGATACTTTCCGCCGCGTTGAACCTCGAGTCGGCGGCCGCGTCGGCCGAGAGGATCGCTTCCTTCGACTTCATCACCTGGCGGAGGATGGTCCGGCTGATCCGGATTGTCTCTTCGCGGTCGGGGTCACGCTGCTTGAGTGCCATGGTCACGAGCTTGTCGGTCTGTGGCGAGCGGAGCACGATGAAGCCGCGGTCTGCTTGGATGAAGATCGAGAAGAGGCTGTCCAGCAGCTTCGGAAGCACCTCGTCCGGGCTGAGCGCGTGGCCCAGGGCGTGGCCGATCTCGAGCAGGGCCTTGAGCTTTACTTCCGGCCGGACCGAAACCCGTACGTCGGAAGGGCCGCCGACGACCGAGAGTTTCGACATGACGGTCGACGAGCCGGTCCCGCTGCCATTGAGGTCGTCGTAGAACATGGCCGACTGGTCGTCGATCGTGACGGTCCCGTCGCTGAGTGCGTGGCCGTCGTGGAAGATGAACAGCAGGTCGCAGACTTGGATCTGGTCGTGGTCGTTGAGCTCGACTCGGCCTTCGACCTTGACTTCATTGACATAGGTCCCGTTCCGGCTCTTGAGATCTTCGATGAAGAACCGTTTCGGGCCGCCGTCCTTTTCCTCGGCGATGATCCGCGCATGGCGGCGGCTGACCGCTCCGACTTCGAGCACGATATCGCAATCCGGATTCCGCCCGAGGACCGTCTCCGGCCCATCGACCGTGAAGACTTGCCCCGGCTGCAGCCCTTGCAGGGTCCGTAGAACCGCCATTTTTATCTTCTTTCGAGGAGTTTTTGAATATTTCGCCGCCGAGTGTCCGGCGCTGAGTGGATTCCAATGGAAATATTGTACCCCTCCCCCCCAGAAAGCGTCAACCGGGTTGTTTTGATGCAGTTAACGTACCATTTCCCGTTATTCCAGTCTCCCAAGCCGTCTCTTTGCCGGAGGCAGAGATGCGGATCCGACTTTCTGCTTCGCAAAAAATCGGCTTGCCGTGTATTTTCCATTTGAAGCGCAAACGCCCACTAAAAAACGCGGGCACAAGCCCCGGAGGACTCATGCCCGCGTACGACGGTGGAATTTTTATGCCGGTGAAATTAATTCGACGACAGGCTTTGGGCTTTTCTCGCTAGCTGGATAAACTCGTGGCGGTAGCCGTGGGGGTCGTCCGCTTGGGCACCTTCGGCCCAATTGAATACCTGTTTGTAATCGACGGTTCCTTTGTACTTCGAGTCGCGGAGCAGCATCGCCAGCCCGACGACCGAGCCGGCGAACCGGAAGTCGTCGTCCGTCTGTTGGAACGTCGGTATGGTTTTCGGCATGTCCAGCGGGAACTCTAGTTTGGTGGAGGTGTCGTCGTCTGGCTCTTTGTAGCGGAGCTTGAGCGTCAGTAGTTCGTTGGCACCGGGTGGTGTTTTGCTGTCGGCGAACTCTTCCGGTTTCGGTTGATATTTCAGCGGGTCGACTTCTGGCGTGCCGATCTTTTCGTCCGATCCGGCCGGGATTAGCTCGTAGAAGGCCGTGACGGTGTGCCCTGCCCCGATCTCGCCGGCGTCTTTGGTATCGTCGTTGAAATCTTCTTTGGCGAGGACTCGGTTTTCGTAGCCGATCAATCGGTAAGCGGCAACGTGGGACGGGTTGAACTCGACCTGGATCTTGACGTCCTTGGCGATCGTGACGAGCGTGCCGAGCAGTTGACGCACGAGCAGCTTTTCGGCCTCGGGCATGGTATCGATATAGCCGTAGTTGCCGTTTCCTTTATCGGCCAGCTTTTCGAGTGTCGCGTCTTTATAATTTCCGCATCCGAAACCGAGTACCGTGAGGAAGACGTTTTCTTTGGCCTTTTTCTCGATCAGGTCGATCAGTTGCGACTCGTTCGTGATGCCGACGTTGAAATCGCCGTCGGTGCAGAGGATGACGCGGTTGACCCCTTTGGGCTTGAAGTTTTCGGCGGCCGTGGCATAGGCGAGCTTGATCCCCTCACCACCGTTGGTCGACCCGCCTGCTTCGAGTTCGTCGAGCGCGGCAAGGATTTTCGGCTTGCCTTTCGTGTCGGCGGCGGTCG
>JASFHG010000180.1:0-7324 GCA_050123355.1 Planctomycetia bacterium | reverse complement strand
AGCCTCCCAAACGGCCAGGAACAGGACCGGTACATAGGTCATACAGACCATCACCTTGGCCGGAAAACTTGACAGGCTTGCCTCGTTTGGCCAGATATTCCAAGTTCTCAAAAATTTGACCCACGCCAATTCCAGCACGCGGCCCGGGTTCTCGCTTGCCCAAGTACGCGCCGCCTGCCGCATCCGGCGGTCCACCCGGCCTTCAAAACCAAGATACGAAGAGTCCATCTGCGGGCTCTTCCGCTCGGCCGCGATGAAATCATCAACAAACCACATGTTGCTGCTGCCGTCCGCCTTCGGGTTGAGCCCGTCATACAGCCCGGCCCCGACTTGCAACGTCGTCGGAACGAAGTGGCCGGTCACGTGGAAATTTCTGATCCACCACGGCATCATCGCCAAGACCAACCCCAATACAAGCACGACACTTAGGACGCCCGTCCGGAAAAACTGCCTTCGCTTGGAGACAACTTCCACGATCATCCAAACCACGACGGCAAACGGCACGAACAACAACCAGCTCGGATGGATCAACGTCGCCAGCCCGGCCAACACGCCGGCGACCAGCGCGAATCCGATCGCCACCTTGAAACGATCCCCCTTCGCCCGGCAAACTTTGACCCAGAAAACCAAGTTCAATATCATGAGCAGCCCAAAAGGTGCTTCACTCAATACGAAAATGCTCGTCGCGATCGCACCGGGATACAACGCGGTAATCCAACCGGCGATCCATGCCGCGCGGGCGTCGAACAAGATCCGTGCCAGCCACCAAACCGCGACGACCGTCAACGTACCGAAGACCACACCGAGCAGCCGCGCCCAGATCACCGGCGGATTCTCGCCACCGATCCAAAACAGCGGAGCCAAGATCGCCGGATAACCGGGCGTACGAAAAACTTCCCCCTCGACCGCCCCATAACGATACGGCTCGCCGGTCGCGATCGCCCGCCCAAGCGTCCAGTAACTCAAACTATCCCCAAACCCGAACTCGGGCGCAACCCGATTTTCCCAAACGAAAGCAGCGCCGACGCGAACGCTCAACGCAACGAGAACCAAAAACAAAAAATGCGTGAAACGAGATTTAAGAAAAGGAGACATGGCTTACTTTATCTATAACATAACCCAATACAAATTTTGCTCAAATTCAAAAACAAATAAGCCGGTTCTCTGCGCCAGCAGAGGGCCGGATCCGGAACTTTGAAACGACTTGTTTTTCAATGGTGCGGAAGCTCCTACCAAAAAATCCGGCCCTCTGCTGCGCAGAGAACCGGCTTGATCAATGGTATGATAAAACTATATTTTTTTACCGTGTAAAATTCTGGGATGGCGTGCGAGATCATTAATCGTGTCTAAACGTTCCAAATCAGGAACCGCATCGAGCAGTTCAAGTGCAGCGTCATGGATAATAGGACTGATCTCGATCAAAAGATGGCCGCCGGGCACAAGTCGCGCAGCCGCTTCGGGCAAGAGCCGCTCGATCACCTCGGTCCCCTTCGGGCCGGCAAAAAGCGCCGATTCGGGCTCCTGGTCCTTGACCTCCGACGGCAAACTCTCACGCTCGACCGTCCCGATATACGGCGGGTTGCTCACGATAAGCTCAAAACTCGCATCCGGATCCACGGCCGAAAAGAGATCGCTCTGACAAAACGTGATCCGATCCGCCAGCTCGTGTCTCTCGGCGTTCGATCGGGCCACCTCGAGAGCCGCCGGCGAGAGATCGACCGCCGTCACGCGAGCTCGCGGAGCATGCCGAGCGATCGTCACCGCGATATTCCCGCTCCCGGTCCCGATGTCGCACACCGAGGGGTCGCGATCTTGAAAATCCGCTCGGATCAGATCCAAGGCCGTCACAACCAGAAGCTCGGTCTCGGGCCGAGGAATCAGCACGTCGGGCGTGACACGAAACGGCATCGAATAAAACTCACGCTCGCCAACCAGATACGCGACCGGCATCCCCTCGGCGCGTTTTTTGACATACTCTCGAAACTTGGTCCGGGCCGATTCTTCCGGCTCTTCGTCGAACGACGTATAAAGAGCGATCCGCTGACAGCCCATCGCGTCGGCCAACAGAACTTCCGCATCGAGTCGCGGGCTTTCGGCACCGTGCGATTTGAGATAGTCGGCCGTCCACTGAAGCAAGCGTCCGACGGTCCACGTTTCTGACTGGGACACGGCTTATGACTTTCTGCTGGAGGTTTAGCCGTCGGACATCGTCCGACGTGATATGGAACTGCGTCAAAACGCGCCGAACGATGTTCGGCGGCTAAACCTACTTATTCTATCGTGCCAAACGCATTGCGGAGGTCTTGACGCTCGTGCTCAAAGAGTCCTTCGATCACCGGCCCGAGGTTGCCTGCGATGATCTGATCGAGTTTGTAAAGGGTCAAGTTGATCCGGTGATCGGTGATTCGGTTCTCGGGGAAGTTGTATGTACGGATCCGCTGACTCCGGTCGCCGGACCCGATCTTGCTCTTCCGCTCACTAGACCGCTTGGCCATCTCTTCACGTTGAGCCGCCTCGTAGACGCGAGTTTTCAGAACGCGAAGCGCCTTGGCAAGGTTTTTATGCTGACTTTTTTCGTCCTGACAACAAACCACGATGCCCGTCTCGTAGTGCGTCAATCGGATCGCGGAGGCGGTCTTGTTCACATGCTGGCCACCCGGCCCGCTGGCATGGTAAATATCTTTCCGATAATCGTCCGGCTTGATATCGACCTCCACATCCTCCGGCTCGGCCATCACGGCGACCGTCGCCGCCGACGTGTGGATACGGCCCTTCGCTTCCGTCTCCGGGACACGCTGAACCCGGTGCCCACCACTTTCAAACTGGAGCCGGCGATAAACCCCTTCGCCGGACACGCCGAGCGAAATTTCCTTGAAACCGCCCAGCTCGGTCGGATTCATCCCGAGGATCTCGACCTTCCAGCCCTGCTCTTCGGCATAGTGTTTGTACATCTCGTACAGATCGCGGGCAAAAAGAGCCGCCTCGTCGCCGCCGGTCCCCGCTCGGATTTCCATAATACAACGAGTTCGATTCGCGTCCTCGCCGCCGATCGTCTCTTCGAGCAGTTCGTTCCAGATCGATTCGCGCTCGGCCTTCAGCTCGGGCAGCTCGGCCTCGGCCAATTCCCGCATCTCGGCATCAGGCCCCTCGGCCATCTCCTTCGCGTCACGGATCTGGTTATTGAGCTCCTTGAAACGCCGATACTTCGTCGCCAGCTTGGCCAAAGAACCATGTTCGCGCGCAACGTCGGCAAGCTTCGCCGAATTGGCCAAGACCTCCGGGTCGACCAACATCGACTCCAGCTCCTCAAAGCGTCCCAACTTCCCTTCTAAAAGATCGCGCATTTTTTGGATGGTGCTGAACGCACCAAAATAATATTATTGTTGTTCGAGCGTAAATTACCGACTACGGTCCGCCATGTGGATGGTGCTGAACATACCAGCATAAAAAACCAAGCGATAAATCGTTTAGCGGTCGAACTTGTTCGACGTTTTTCGCATCCATCAAAAAACGCTGAGCAAATTCGACCGCTATAGAAATATCGAAAGATTCGACGCTTATTCTTTGTCGCCGCCCTTGGTGAGCTTGGCTTTCATCTTCTTCAGACTGGCATAACCACCGGCGGTGAACTTCTTCTGGAACTTCTCGATTCGACCCGCGGTATCGACATACTTCAGCTTGCCCGTATAGAACGGATGGCAAACGTTACAGATGTCGACTTTCAGTTCCTTTTGGGTGCTTCGGGTCGTGAACTTGTTTCCACAACCGCAGGAGACCTGAGTTTCAACGTAATTCGGATGGATACCTTCTTTCATCGTTCTTCCACTCTTCTTATAAGTACTGGTACTGACTCAATTGTGATCGATATATCATGGCGAGCCCAATCCGGCCCGCCTCCATGGCACATAAAACATCCCCCCAGACTAGGCTATTTCCAGCAGAGCCGAGAGAATCCTATAGCTTATCGTTCTCGGCAACTCCTGACAAGCCGGGAGACAAAAAGTTATGGAAATAAGCCAGTATCTCGGCCTGAAAAGGGACAAAGTGGAATCCTCGTCGCACAGGTCCACCCGATCGGGGGGAGGTTCGGCCAGTCGTAGCACAAAAAAAGGCCGGCCCGGAGGGGACCGACCTTTTATAGGAACGCGATAACGATTCGTTCTATTTTTTCACACGGATATCTTCCGAATCCGAATCGCCATCGACGGTTAAGGTCACCGTGACAGTCGTCGTTTTTCCTTCAAATTCTCCGATCGCGGCTTTAGCTGCCTCTTTGGTGCATTGCGCGACCAGATTTCCACAATCATCGGCGAAAGTGGTTATTACCACGTCAGTTCCATCGATGTCGAGTGCGACATTTTCGGCCATTTCGAACGGGATATCCGTATGGACCGTCAATTTCCCGCCGTTAGAAGAAAGGACCAAGGTTTGCGGTGCAACTTGGATGTCCAAGGCAACCCCGACGCCTGCGATAAGCGTAAAAATAGCTAACGCGACAATTAAAACAAAAAACCTTTTCATAAAAAGACTCCTTAAAAGAACAAAAGAGATACCACCCAAGCAGATTTTGAGGCTACCAAAAGATTAGGATTTGGTCAAGAAAATGGGGAAATGCCTCTCCATTTTTTTCGAAAAGTTCCCACTCCTACCCCCTCCAAAGAAGCTCTAGACGTGTTTTCACAAAATAGATAAGATAGTCTTGCTTAGAATGCTCTAAGCTTCGTAGTGGATTTTTGGTGGAGCGAGATACAAATGATGTCAACGACAATCTTCCATGAAGGTGGCATGACCCGTACCTGGGGGGGGCGGATCGCGGAACGATGTTCCGATCGACTACTCGGCATTTATCAGGAACTGCTTGACGATCAACGTCTTAGCTGGACCGAACACCACCGGCTCCTCCGCCGGCTCGGTTCCGGTGGTCAGGGTATCGTCTATCTCTCCCAGCGCCGCGGTGCCGACAGTTTCACCCTCCCGCTGGCGCTGAAAATCTTCACGCCGGAACCTTACGAAGACGAAGCGTCTTACGATGCTGGTATGGCACGCATCGCCCAGGTGGCCGCGATGGTCGCCCAAATCCAGCAGGATAACTTGTTGGACGTCTATAATTGGGTCGATCGACGCCGGATCCGTTTGATGGAGATGGAGTGGATCGACGGTTTCGACCTCCAGCAACTGCTCAACAGCCGGATGCTCGACCACATCGCGCACCGTGCCAGCGAGCGACGCTGGAAAGACATCAACCGCGTGATCGTCACGGCCGGTTGTGCCCAGCCGCGATTGAAGCCGGGCATTGCCGCGGCCATCATCCGTGACTGCCTGGCCGCGTTGGCCGCACTGCACCGTAGCGGGATCGTTCACGGCGACATCAAGCCGTCGAACATCATGATCAAGAAGACGGGCAACGCGAAGGTCGTCGACATTGGCTCCGCGTTCTCGATCGACAACCCGCCTCCGATGCGGACTTGCACGCCGACCTATGCCGCGCCGGAAGTGCTTGAAGGGAGCGAATGTACCCCTCTATCCGATCTGGCGAGTCTCGGCTATGTCTTTATCGAAATGTTGGCAGGCATCTCTCCGTTTGCCGGCTTGAAAACCTTGCCCGAGCTGCTCGAAGCAAAACGGGTCCTGAGCCAGCGGCTCGTCAACATCATCCCCAGCGAGGTGCTCTGCGAAGAGCTGTTGGTACTGTGCCGGGGCCTGATTTCACCCGACCCGATGTGGCGATACGAAAGTGCCGAGAAAGCGGACCTCGAAGGGGCCGCCCCGTTCATGACCCAGCTGGTCAAAGGGGACCTTTCGAGCGAGTACTACAACGAGATCCGAATCTGGCTCGGCGAGTTGGAAGATTACGCCTAACGGCAATCGCCTCCCTATAACCCTCATAATCGTTACTGTCGCCGCGTAAGTTGGCCCGTAGAATTTGCTTTGATCCTCTGTTTGGTGTAAAATTCCATATAGCTTAAAACTTCCCCCCTTTACCTCCCTCACTTCCCCGTTGTTTTAGGAACCTCCCCCATGCTCCGTTTGTTTAGCTGTTTCGCTTTATTGACTTGCCTTCTTTCCGGCATGTTGATTCTTCCGGTCCTTTCTTCGACACTGGCCATCGCCGCCGAAGATCCGACGGACATCCTCAACCAGGAAGCAAAGGAAGGGTTCGTCTCGCTGTTCGACGGCAAGACGCTCGACGGTTGGATCGGGAAATATAAAGGGATCAAGGCCAAAGACGGCATGATCATGGTCGAGGAAGGTTGCCGCGGCGCGATCCTGACCGAGAAAAGCTACGGCGACTTCGTGCTCCGGTTCGACTTCCGCCTCCACCCCGGCACCAACAACGGCCTGATCATCCGCTGCCCCAAGGACAAACGTCCTCCGAAGGACGGGATGGAAATCCAGATCATCGACAACTCGGCCAAGCGATATGCCAAGCTGAAAGACTACCAGTTCCACGGCTCGCTCTACTTCGTCGCGCCTGCCAAACGGGGCTTCCTCAAGAAGGTCGGCGAGTGGAACACCCAGGAAGTCTCCTGCATCGACAACAAACTCAAGATCACGCTCAACGATCATGTCATTCTCGACATCGACATGGACGAGTTCGACCCCGAGCACACCCTCGGCAAGCATCCGGTGCCCGCCCTAAAGTACGACAAAGGCCACATCGGTTTCCTCTGCCACCACGATCCGATCGAAATACGAAACCTCCGGATCAAAGAACCCAAAAAAGAAGAGAAACCGGCCGAGAAAAAGTGCGAGTAGTTTTTGGTCGGTGCTACCGCACCATTAAAAAACCCGCTTCCGTTGGGCGCTAGCGTAAACCGTTGTGCTTTTTAGCCGCCGAGCTTGTTCGGCGCTGAAAACGTGGGGACAAGCCCCACCGCTAACTTCAAGAATCTTTCTTCCGCCCTAGGAACCAATAATAGGGCGTTCTCAACAGCGGAACCACCGGGATCGGGCCCTTTGCTTCGACCGTCTTGATCGGTTCAAAAAGATGATGCAGATACGGCACGTGCTCCGCGCCGACGAAAACGTTATCGAGTGCATACCAGGTCGGCCAAAACGTTCGCGAGAGCCAGCCGTGCCGCTTGAGCCCTTCGGCCGGGTACTTTCGTGAAATGTAGAAATCGACCACGCCGATCACCCCGCCCGGCTTCAAGATCCGATAGGCGTTTTGGATCGCGGCGAACCAGTCGGGGATCATCGTAAGCGAGTAGGAGAACGTAACCACATCGGCCTGCCCTTCCGGCGGCGTGAACTTGGTCGCGTCGTCGTGGACCGTCTCGACGTTGCTCCACCCTTCCCGCTCGATACGCTTCGACGCTTGCTC
>JASFHG010000179.1:0-7356 GCA_050123355.1 Planctomycetia bacterium | reverse complement strand
CGGTGGTTGCCGCGCGGCAGGCGGCGGCCAGGCTGGGGAAAGAGACGCTCCCTTCTTTGGGATCGCCAACCGTCAGAAAACCGAATCGGGTCGTCATGCCGGAGAGATTCAGGTCGTTGGTATTGATACGACTCCCCGAGCCATTGAGGGGATGCCAGTTGGTGGATTCTTCTTCACTACCGAAGTTTCCTTCCAAAAGATTGGGCGGTTCCAGTATGGGCGACGAACCCTCGACGATCGGCAAGGAGTACGTGCCCGGCTGTTTTATTTCATAAGGACTCGCGAGTGTTTCCCAAGGTGACGACGATTGGATCCGGACATTGTCGGGATTAAAAGCTTCGTTGGTATATTGAAGCAAACTGCTCGGAAATTCTTGGAGATCCGGATTGGTTTCCGAAGGATTGCTGTCTGTCGGGGAAGAGCCTTGCAACGTACCGGTACCATTTTCCGAGGACGGATGGTTGTCTACCGTGCCGGTGTGAGCAGGATGGTTTGTGTCCGACGGCGATTTCGGCTTTTCCGACGAGTGAGGGATCGTGGGAAACGGCGTGTTTGCCTGATGCTCTTTGGGATCTTGGTTGTTTGCCGAAACCGGCGTCTTGTCCCACGTTTGGCGGTTCCAGTAAAAATCGAGACCGAGCACGATCACCAACAGAGCCGTCACGGGCAGGATCCATGGTGAATGTCTTGCAAAGAATGATGGCTTGTGAGCCGACGGCATGGCCCAATTTTTGATGCCAAGACTACGAGAACGCAAGCCAAGCTGCGAAGCGAGCAGCGCGATCTGGTCGCGAAGTTCGAGCGGATCTTGGAATCGATTGCTGGGATCCTTCGCCAACATGCGATCCAGCAACAACCCGATCTCTTCGGGCAGCTCGGGGCGAAATTCTCGCACGTTCGGCGGCCGATCGCCCTGGTGCTGGAGCAATTTTTGGAGCACGGTCCCTTCGGGGAACGGAGGACGCCCGGTCAGCATGTAGAACAGGGCACAGCCGAGCGAGTAGATGTCGCTTCGTATGTCGACCGTTCGCGGATCGCGGGCCTGTTCGGGCGAAATATAGTCAAACGTACCCAAGGTCACCCCACTGGCCGTGAGGTCGTTGTCTCGTTCTTCCACTTCGACAATCCGTGCCAGGCCGAAGTCGATCAGTTTCACCTGGCCATCTTCACGAAGCAAGATGTTCGAAGGTTTCACGTCACGGTGGACAACTCCATGATCGTTGGCGTGGGCCAGTGCATCGGCCACTTGCAGCGAGATACCGATCGCCTCGGAAAGCGGGAGCGGGCCGCGTTGACGAACCATGTCACGCAGGTTGATGCCGTCGATATATTCGAAGACCAAGAAAGGCAGGCCTTCCTCTTCGCCGACATAATAAACCTTGGCGATCCCGTCGTTATCGAGGCGGGCTGCCGAGCGAGCTTCGTTTTGGAAGCGGAGAACCGCCTCTTCGGTCCCGGCCGCTTCGGGCAAGAGAATTTTGATGGCTACTTCGCGATCCAGGAGCGTGTCGGTCGCCTGATAGACGCTGCCCATCCCGCCGCCGCCGACATATTGGGTCAGCTCATAGACCCCAAGCCGGTCGCCAACCCGAAACGGTCCTTCCAACTCGGCCGGATGGACGTTGACCGCCGACATAGGTGGCTCGCTCGAGATGACCGTACGATCGATCGGTCCGGAAGCGCGCGACGATCCATTCCCGTTGTGGCGCAGCAACGAACTACCACGTTTTGGCGGCGTACTGTTGGCTTCGGGATGAAATTCTTGCTCGCTCATAAAGCTGATGCTGTTCCGTTATTCCGTTTTGGGTGCGTGAAACGGCACCTTCTCTCCTTAGGTCGTGTCGATGTTTCCGAACCGCAAACGCCCCCATCCAAAAAGTCATTTTGGGGGTTGAATATTGTTCCATAGAGAAAAGGGTAGTTATCCTCGAGTGGCCATGCTCAGTGAGCAGCTCCTGGAGAACCTGCTACAGACCTTCATTATACATTGGCTCCCGACAAACAACAATCCAGAAACCGCTCCCCAGAGGGGGGCGTGGCCAGGAAATCGTGCTTGGGAAGCCGGTTTTTCCGGCACGTAAAGGGGGATATGCCAAAATCCGTGGGAAATGACCCCCTAATTCTCCTTAGACGCAGGTCTAGGAAAGATGGTTCCAGAAAACCAAAGGCCAGAAAAAAGCTGGTTTGCTAATTTCGATTGCGGTCGATAGTTTCGCTACCGGCCCGGGTGGACATGGCGCGATAGGTGTCAAGGTCGATCGTTTCGTTGATAAACTCGACATGTCCGTCGCCAAAACCGAAATTTGCTCCGCCCGCATGACGACTGGCAAACGCACTGGCGATATAGTAGCCGTAGCCCGGTTGTTCATATCCCCAGGTTTCGTAATCAACCGTATTGACCGGATTGACGGTAGTACGGTGGCAATCTTTGTCGCGTGCGCCTCGCGTCCAGAGATTGGAAGAAGAGTTGGTGTGCGCGTCGACCACTTCTCCGATGAAGATGGTTTGACTCAGACCGTCGCTGACATCTTGGACCGTATGACGGCTTTGATAGTAGAAGACACCGGTATTATTATACTTGGCTTCGGTGCTGGCTTTTGCCCATATCGTTCCGGCACAAAAGGCGTAGCTGCCAGTGGCCGATTTGTAAGTACTAATCTCTTGATATGGCGTCGAGTCATCGCTGGGACAAACATAGACAGAGGGTCGCTGCTCGGTAAATGGATAATTGATGGAATAATCGAGCCCTGGGGTCCAGACACCGACGCTAAGGTCGCACATATCGTATACGTTTTGAAGTTCGAGATAGGGTAAGAGGCAGACAAAACCGCTTTGCCCGGCATTTGCTTCGGCAGGCGTTCCTCCGTCATGCCCAACCCGAGAAGGCGGAAAACAGCCGAGATTTCCTTCATAATTGGCCAAGGCAAGGCAGATCTGCTTTTGGTTTGACGTGCATTGCATCCGCCGTGCCGCTTCCCGTGCCGCTTGGATGGCGGGCAAGAGCAACGCAATCAAAATACCGATGATGGCAATGACCACAAGCAACTCGACCAAAGTAAACCCTCGGGAGCGGGATTCTGCATGAGCGATTCGCATGACCATGTTTGGTTTCCTAGGGAGTTCTGGTTTTTTGTGTAAATGGTTTTCGGTGTTGTTTGTCCCAAGTCAGTTCGATTTTCAGTGAAGAGGTTGGCCCTTCGATCGTTTTGGTAATGCCCGAAGTTTGAGGGGAAGCATAGTGGGGAGGTGCATACCAACGAACGGTCGTTTCATCGAGCATTTCCGACGCATCCACGGCGACCGGATGCGTGCCGGGTACCACGCCATCGTTCTGTTCGAAGCAACTGAGAATAAACCGTCCTTGTTTGTCGATTTTAGCTGCTGCGGGTCGACCACCTTGCGGATAAAAACGAATGGTTCCGTGGGTTAACGGCTTACCGTTGAGGAGCACAACTCCCGAAACGGGAAATCGTTTTGGCCTCCCGTCCTGACAGCCTAGCAGGAGCAATAATAGAAACGACATGGCTATGGTGGCGGTCACCACCAGGCAATCTTGTCGGAACACAGCCATTCGAAAGATTTTCATTATTGTGTAGCGTTTTTCCGAAACTGGTTTTACTGTTTTTTGGCAGCCTATAATCTTGTGGCTAATTCTTCGGATGCCCCTTAAGATGTTTTATGTAAATGGCTTTATAGGAAACCACATCAAGTGTGTCTAGCAGAAATATAAGAGCAGTGGGCGGCGATTAAAGTTTTCTTTCCACGTCTTGCTCTATTGGGTCGGGGTATAAAGAACAATAGAGCAAGAGCAGCGGACAGAAATTGGAAACTCATGCTATTACAGTTTGATGACATGAGCATGGTTTGTAGTTCACAGGAATTGGAAAAAGCGAGTTGAAGTGAGTATCTGCCCAGCAGTTTGAATCTGCCGGGCAGGCTCACTTTTTATCGAAAAAATATTCCTTCTTTAGAAACAGGAACTTGACCGAATCGGTTAACGTCTACGTACAACACACCATCCCGCCAGGAGCAGGGTTACGAGACCGATGAGGGTGCTCGGTTCGGGGACCGAGGTTGCACCGGTACCGAATTGCCAATTTCCGGCGAGGATCGTGGCGTCCGAGGCGTCGACGTAACCGTCGCCGTTGAAGTCGCCCATCTCCCATGTGGCGCCGGGCCCGGCCTGCCAGTTTCCGGCGAGGATCGTGGCGTCCGAGGCATCGACTTTATTATCCTTGTTCGCGTCGCCCGCCGGCCATTCCTCAGCCAAGGAGGTGATCACGATATTATCGAGCGAGAACGCACGAATGTCGTCGGAGTAATCGGCACCGGCACCAAAGTTGAGAAAACCGCCGATCATGTCGTCGGCCGTGATCCATCCCAAATCCGAGACGGTCACTTCCGGATTGACGCCATCATTGATCGTGACGCTGTAGGTTTTGGCGTCAACATCATAAGTGATCGTGAAGTCGTAAACTCCATCTTCGGCAATAGTGATTCCCGAACTGGTATAGCCGGTGATACCGCCGGCACCATCGCCATTGACAAAGACCCAAGTGTTGGCATCGGTAGCCGCAAGAGTAACTTCGTCGTTGGGACCGATCGTACCTTCGGCTCCTTGCACGAGAATGCCGAAAGTATCCGCGGAGGACATTCCACCTCGAGTGGTATTGGAGCCGGTAATGAAATACTTGTCATTTTCGTTATACATGCTTGAGAACATGCCACCGAGAAACTCTTCGTCCATTCGGATGCTGAACGAAACGCTATGGTCGTCCGTGAAATCGACTCCGTCGGAGGTTTTATAACTTCGCGCGACCGAGTAGGTCGAAGGAAGGATATCCTCATTGGGAAGGACCACTTCCAGGTAGTTTCCGTCGCCGGTGTGCAATTCCGAAAATCCGGTATCCGCCGAGGTAATAACGGTCCGCGTGGAAGTGATGCCGCCGGTATAGGTTTTAGAACCCCATTCGTCAAGCCAACCATCACCATGTGAGCCCATGTAGGCATCGGGCACCGTGTTCGTATTGCCACCATCGAAGTAGTTAACCACTTCGGACATGGTGCCGGGCGTAATCTCTTGCGAGATAATCAGATTGTCGATGGAGAACGAAGCACTTTCGTCCTGAGTTTCTTCGTTGCCAATAAAGTTGAGATACTGTCCCAAAGTGGTAGCTCCTCGCCAATCCAAATCGCTGATCGTTTCGGTTTCCGAGAGCGTTAAATTATTGATCGTAAGTTCGCACATTTGGGTCGCGGGATGAACATTGACGGAAACGTTGTAGAGGTATTCCCCAAAGGTGACACCGGTGAAGTAGCGGAAGACCACTCCTCCCGTACCCTCGTCATAACCATCGATAACCCGCCACCCTCCGGCGCTGGGTCTTCCGGAGAGATAAAAGGTGTCTCCGGTTCGAGTTGTCGTATAGGGAGAGTCGGTAATCCCGAACGAGAAACGGTCTTTCGTCCCCGTGATGGATCCTTCCGCGTCGATTCGAAGATCGAAGGAAACGTTGAAATCCTCGCCGAAATAGATCTCGCTCCCTTTCGTGACATAATCACGATAGACGCTGGCTGCCGCGCCACTGGAGGTCGTCGAATTGGCAACGATGTCCACCTCCAAGTAATTTCCGTCACCGGTTGAAAGGGGAGTGATGTCCGTTACCGTAACGTTATTGGTTGTCAGACTGCCGGTTTTTATTCCCCACGCACCTCCCCAGCCATCGCCCCAGACGCCTTCATAGGCATCGGGCACGTCCGTGCTGAGACCGCCATCGAAATAGGCGGTGGTGTCGACGGTCACGGCGTTGGCCGTCGTGAGCATCAGACCCAAAATGGCAACCATGCATAGCACCAAAAAAAGTTTTTTCATTATAAGTTTCTCCGTTGAAAAATAACACAATAGCGTGTGCAAGTAGGGCTCCGCTTGTAGGGCATTACAGAACGGAGCCTTTGTTGTTATGTTGCCGATTTTTATTGTTAACACAGCGTGCGTGCAGATGTTGCCGATTCTTCACACATCCAACCCTATCCTTGTTTTGGATGTGCGAAGACAATATGGCTCACTTTACCATTGCAAGCAAAGTGTTTTTGTTTCTGTGTTACTTTTTACGCCAGATCAAAAGACCAAGCAAAAGGCTGGCCAAAAGGATGATCGTGCTCGGCTCGGGAACCGCAGTGACGGTCGTGTTGTCAAGGGTAAGAGAGCCACTACCCGAGAAAGTATAGTAAGCCACATTTGTTGAAGTGGTATCACTTCGGGCCGCACTTACCAAAGTATCGAACAAATCACCGACATGGGTGCCATAATCGACGCCACCCTTGGCAACCGCATCCGCCCGCATTTGGGCAAAAGTTTTTTCGGCGACCCAGGTGTTGCCGTTTTGTTCCCAAGTGTACGCGAAAGTGCTGGTCGCATTGTCTCCCGTATCGACAATATCCATGGTGACAGTGTGCCATGCGCCTTCATCCAAGCCGGAAGTGCCATCGCCGGAAGCTTGCGTTGCTCCCGTAAAAGAAGTAATTCGGTCGCCACTGTTGGACCAATCTTCAACACGTCCGGTTCCCAAGGCTTTGGGGTTAGTCAAATCCATTACCGCGTTGACATAAGATTGGGTTCGGTAGTTGTAGAAACCGATTGCTCCTACGCCGGGCACCGAATATCCAAAAAGCCCAAAACGATCCGAAGAAGCGGTCGAACCGTCCCACATCATGTCTACGGTTGCCGTGTAAGTGCTGAGGATAATTGCAGATGCCGTATCATTAACAACACCGCTTCCATTGACATCCGGATCAAGATTCAGCACCATTTCGCCAACATTACCAGGATAGGTATCAGCAATACTGCCATTTTCCGGTCCGAACGTGACGATGTTACCCTGGTCGCCTGTTTCATTGGTTACAGGCCCATAGATGACCCCACCAAACGAAGGGGTGGATGCCAGGCCCAAAATGGCGATAGCAATGGCTCCACAGAAAGTAAACAACACAAATTTTTTCATGACAAAAAACCTCCAAAATAGAAAAAACACTGATGTAACAAACCTTATAAGTACGCTAGCCTCATTCCTTTTTGCTTGCTTGTCTGGGTTGCTTATAAATGGCAGTCCATTGAGAAAAGCAAAACAAATTTACCGTTAATGAGGGGGGCAGTTGATATGCGCGGACTGAGAGCACGTCTTCCACCATAAGTAAATCCCTTCTGGCGTTTGAAATTGGTATCAGAAAATAAAACGAATTCGCGACTTTTGCAGATTGACGTTTAACGATGCATCGAGTTTGTTTCCATAATAACCCTGCCGGTTCCTGACATTCCCCGCTCACGCTGCCCCCCCTTACGAGCGGTTCGGCCCGTCT
>JASFHG010000178.1:0-7358 GCA_050123355.1 Planctomycetia bacterium | reverse complement strand
TGTTTGATCAACCGATTTAAGGCGATCTTTTATTAGTTTGCATAAATAGTTACGAGCGTTTGGTGGATCAGATGGATCGTATTCGAATGCTCGGAACTGTGTCAAATCAAAAATCGATTCCTCACAATCCGAACGGACCATAATTACTTCATCAGGGAGACGCATTGTATGGGCAATGCCGACTTCCCACATGACGTTACCATTGCGTTGTGGCCATTTTTGACCGTTCATGTCGAACATGTCAACGGACGTGATATCGGCAAGCACAATGCGAGCATGGGCTATGCCATCGAGAATGTCATGCACCACTGATTCGCCAGATTCATTGTAATCAACCCGATTTGCAGTGAACTGCAAATCTGTTTCAATGGCAGGTCGAATTACATTTTCCCATCGTGCATTGAACTCTGATGCGAAGCTCATAATCACGAAGACTTCATCGCGTTTATCATGTTCGAATAGAGATGCGTAAAAGGTATTGGGATGCAATTCAAATCTCCTATGTGTTTCCGAAGGTGCGTCCAGACGCACCCTACAGTGGACCGTTTCCCGGCTAATCCCACTTCCAATACCGCAAAATGCACCAGAGGGCTTTGAAGGCGTCGCGGAGGCCGATTTTTTTGCCGGCGTCGTACGTGCGGCCGGAGTAGCTGATGCCGAGCTCGTAGACGCGCCAGCCGCCGCGGGCGACCTTCGCCGTCACTTCCGGCTCGAACCCGAAACGCCGTTGCTTCAGCGTCGGGTGGATCTTTTGGATTACCTCGCGACGGAAGACCTTGTAGCAGGTCTCCATGTCGGTCAGGTTCAGGTCGGTGAAGATATTCGACAGCATCGTCAACATCCGGTTGCCCACATAGTGCCAGTAGTAGAGGACACGGTGCGGACCGGTCGTCAAGAATCGCGAGCCATAGACGACGTCCGCCCGCCCTTCGATGATCGGCTGGATCAGGATCGGGTACTCGGCCGGGTTGTATTCGAGGTCGGCGTCCTGAATGATCACGATGTCGCCGGTCGCTTCGGCAAAACCGGTCTTCAGCGACGCCCCTTTGCCACGGTTCTTTTCGTGGAAGATAACGACCGTGTCCGGATCGCCTTCGATTTTTTCAAGGATCTCTCGCGTTCCGTCGGTCGAACCATCGTCGACCAGGATGATCTGCTTGCGGATCGGCACGTCCCGCACCCGGCTGAGGAGTTCTTCGAGCGTTTGGACCTCGTTATAGACCGGGATGACGATCGACAGAGTCAAGTCGTCGGGGATCGGATAGATGCCCAGCCGGCGTGCGGTCGGCTCACCGAGAATTCGGATCGCTGCGTCAACGTCAGATCGGGTGTTTGGATTGACCATGCTCGGTTTGGTACGGGTTATGGTAGGACGATCATTATCCCACCATGATAACGTACCGACGGGGAATTTACAAACGCGGGGGATAACGTCGGTATTTTGTGGTGTTATAATTTCATATATCATGTTTAGCCGACGAACACCGTTCGTCGTGTTGAGTAGCTTCAAAACACAAAACACAAAACACGCCGGACGATGTCCGGCGGCTAAACTTCGCTAAACTTCAAAAAACGATAGAAGATCTCCGCCGCCTGTTCCACTTGAGCCATCTCGACCCATTCGTTGCACGTATGGGCTTGCCGAATCGAGCCGGGGCCGAAGACGACCGACGGGACGCCCAGGTCGGCATACCACGACGCGTCGGTCCCGTACGGCACGCCGATCGGAGCGGCGACCGGAGCGATCCCTTCGGTGGCCGCCGCGAGCCGCTCGACCACCGGCCCGCTCCGCTCGTCGGTCAGGGGCGTCGAGAAGGTGCCCGGGGTGTACTCGATCCACGGCTCATCCAGCCCGGCCGCTTTTAGGTAGTCGATCGCATGTCGATACGCTTCGGCAGGCGACTCGCCAGGCACGACGCGACGATCGATCGAGATAACGCACCGCTCCGGCACGAGATTTACCCCGGTCCCGCCGTGGATCGTGCCGACACTGAGCGTCGGCCTTCCACAGAGGGGGTGCTCGGCCAACGTGGGCACGATTTGGTTCTGATATTGCTCCAGGGTCGCGATAATTTTCCCCATCCGATAGATTGCATTTTTTCCCTCCTCGGGCGAGGAGCTGTGTGCCGAGCGGCCGTGCGTGTGAATTTCCCAACGAGCTGAACCTTTGTGCGCTACGACCGGCCGCAACTCCGTCGGCTCCCCGACCAAAACCATGTCGGGCAAGCGAGGAAGTATCTTCTTGACATCGTTTTGTTCTAATGATGTTATATCGCGTAATAATTCAATCACACCCGAGAAACCGCACTCTTCATTGATGGTGCAAGCAAGAACCACCGTCGGTCGCGATTCGATCGGATCTTGCTTGAGTCGCATCATCGCATGGATCATCGCGGCCATCGACGCTTTGGTATCGCAAGCGCCTCGTCCATACATCCGACCTGACTCAATCTTGGCACCGAACGGTTCGATCGTCATTCCATCGATCGGCACGGTGTCTTGATGTGCGTCGAACAGGATAAGCATACCGCCTTGTTCCGGGGGCGTGGAACCCTCTATTTTTGCGAGGATATTCGTTCTTCCGGGCGAAACGTTTTGTCGCACATGGGAGAAGCCGAGCGAGTCGAAAACGGTCGCCAAAACCTCGGTCAATTGTTCTTCCAGATAGCATCGTCCGACCGCATTTTGTCCCATCGGATTGACACTTGGCGTCTGAACCAGCAGCGTTAAAAGATCAGTCAAGGAATTTACTTTATTGGTCATGGTGTTTCTGTATGGAAAAACGAGTGTTCGTTTGAAGCTTAAATGTTGCAAAAACGGTCAGTGGTATTATAAAGGTCTGCAGTGAATATTTATGATGGCGGTGGTGATAAAAAAAATCAGGGGGTCCTTCTTGCTATAGTTGTGTCATGATTTTTTTCATAAAAACTTGTTTCCTTTGGATTTGTGGCAATCGGTCGGTCATTGGCGGATTGGAGGGTGAAAGATTTTGAAGAAGAAAGTTCTCGATTTTTCAGAAACGGCCCAATAGTGGGGTGGAAATATTCGCGACACTTTTCCATAATGGGAGCGTACTTTGGGCTTAGTCCCGGGTACATCTTCCCTCGTAGGTCCCTGCCCCGCCTACGGGGGTTTTTTATGCGCTTTTTGTTGGTGATTAATGTGAGATCCGTCTCGTTCTTTCGGTAAAGACCCTGTTTTACGCAAAAATGGATCGCCTTTACCTGCTTGGTGGTTTTCGTTATCCTTAAAGGTTTTGAGGGGTGACCCGAACCCTTTTAAGCGATGGGCGATCCTCGATAACGTAGGCAAGGCCTCGCCTCATTATAAGTCGCTCGCAAAAATAATCACCCTCGCAGGGAAAGGAATTTCAAAAAAATCATGTCGAAAGAAACCCCCGACTTCCAGAAAGGTGGTGGACTCTTGCCCGCCATCGCACAAGATGCCGACGACGGTACGGTCTTGATGATGGCCTATATGAACGAGGAGTCCTACAACGAAACGCTCGAAACCGGAAGGGCCGTTTACTTCAGCCGCAGCCGGAACAAGCTCTGGCGCAAGGGAGAAGAGAGCGGAAACGTTCAGGAGGTCAAGGAGATTTATCTCGACTGCGATCTCGACACGATTTTGCTGAAGGTCAAACAGATCGGCGACGCCGCCTGCCACGTTGGCTATCGAACTTGTTTCTATCGCCAGGTCACGCCCGAAGGGCTGAAGGTCATCGGCGAGAAGGTCTTCGATCCGGATAAGGTCTATAAAAAGTAGGGTGCGTCGAGACGCACCTTTTCAAGCACGATAAATCACGAGAAAGATCGGTGCGTCCAGACGCACCTTACGGGAGTTTCATGTCAACTATCTTAAAATTGGGTATTCCGGCCGGGAGTCTTCAGGAGGCGACGGGCGAGTTGTATCGTCGGGCCGGGTATAAAATCAAATTCAGTTCGCGAAGTTACTATCCGACCATCGACGACGAGCGGATCGAGTGCCTTTTGATCCGAGCACAGGAGATGGCTCGTTATGTCGATAACGGCGTGCTCGACTGTGGCCTGACCGGCCACGACTGGATCCAAGAGACCGGCGCCGATGTCCACGAGGTGGCCGAGCTGGTTTTTTCCAAGGTAAGCCGCCGCCCGGTCCGCTGGGTGTTGGCCGTGCCGGAAGACTCGCCCATCCAGTCGGCGAAGGACCTGCAAGGCAAGCGGATCGCGACCGAAGCGGTCGGCCTGACAACCCGTTACCTCGAGAAGCACGGCGTGACGGCCGAGGTCGAGTTTAGCTGGGGCGCGACCGAAGTGAAGCCGCCGAAGCTGGTCGATGCGATCGTTGAAGTGACCGAGACCGGCAGTTCGTTGCGTGCGAACAACCTGCGGATCGTTGACGAGGTGATCCAGAGCACGCCCCGCTTCATCGCCAACCACAAGGCTTACGCCGACCCGGCCAAACGCGAGATCATCGACGACATGGTCCTGATGCTCCAGGGTGCGATGGCGGCCGAGGGCAAAGTCGGGCTGATGATGAACGTCCCCCGCCGGCAGCTTGAAGCGGTCCTCGCGTTGCTGCCCGCCTTGCAGCAGCCGACCATTTCGGAGTTGGCCGACAACAATTGGGTCGACATCAACACGGTCTGCGACGAGTCGGTCGTCCGCCGGATCATCCCCCGGCTCAAAGAGGCCGGTGCACGCGGCATCGTCGAATATCCGCTGACCAAGCTGATTGATTAGGGGACCGTTGTTTTTCTGCCTGTTAGCCGCGTGGCTTTATGCCCGCGCTTAGGGTAACGAAGGTATATAGGTTGTGGTTTTCGTATGATGGTTTTTCCTATACGATAATGTACACAACGTGAACACACAAAACACGGCGTATTTTTTATGTAACAAGAGCGCGGGCATAAAGCCGCGCGGCTAAGAAGGAATTTTATGGATCGAGAACTGATCGACCGAGCCGAAGCCATCCGAAAGCGAGTCCTCCAACTGCGAGACTCTCTTTGACTACGCTGCCCAATCGGAAAAGGTAAAAACGATTGAACAGCAGATGGCCTCGCCCGACTTCTGGAATAATCAGGAGGAGGCGCAGAAGCTGGTCGGCCGGTTGAAGACGCTCAAAGGGGTCCTCAAGCCGTTGGACGAGGCGATCGCAGGTGTCGACGATCTCGACGCGATGATCGAGATGGCCGACGAGGACGCAAGCTTCGCCGCCGAAGTCCCGACGCAGCTCGACAAGCTGGAGACCTTGCTCGACGACCTCGAGGTCAAGGCCCTTTTGGACGGACCGCTCGATGGAAACGCGGCGATCGTCACGATCAACGCGCGGGACGGCGGGACCGATGCGAACGACTGGGCCGAGATGCTCCTCCGGATGTATCTCGCCTGGGCCCAGAAGAACGAATACAAAACCGAGCTGATCGATCGGCAGGACAACGAAGAGGCGGGCATCAACAGCGCGTCGATCATCGTCCGCGGGCCGATGGCCTATGGCTACCTCAAAGGGGAGACAGGCATGCATCGCCTGGTCCGGATCAGCCCGTTCAACTCGGAAGGCAAGCGGCAAACGAGTTTCGCGGCCGTCGACGTCTCGCCCGAGGTGGATGACTCAATCGAGATTGAGCTCCGCGACGAGGACATCCGCGAAGATACGTTCCGTGCCAGTGGTGCCGGTGGCCAGCACGTTAACAAGACGTCCAGCGCGATCCGCCTGACCCACCTGCCGACGAACATCGTGGTACAATGTCAAAACGAGCGGAGCCAGCACAAGAATCGGGCCACCGCCCTGAAAATGCTCCGATCGCAGTTGGCCCGCGTCGAGGAGATGAAACGCGAGGCGGAGCAAGCGGCCAAGTATACCGAGATGCCCAAGGTCGGGTTCGGGTCGCAGATCCGAAACTACTTCCTCCACCCCGACCAACGCGTGAAGGACGCACGGACCGGCCACCTCATCGGCAACTTCCACTCCGTCCTCGACGGCAACATCCAAGGCTTTTTGGACGCCTACCTGCGATGGCGAGTGGGAAAGAAAGAGTAGATCTCCTATTTCGCAATTTTAGCCGCCGAGCTTGTTCGGCGCTTTTGACGCTAGCAAAACCCAAAAACAAAACCATGTATCTTGATATCGAGAGAATTCAGCGATTACGCGAAGAATACGTGGGCCAACCGGTCACCGTGGATGCGGAGATCCCCGAACTGAACCGGTTTGCCGGCCGGCAGGGGACCGTCCAGACCATCACCCAGACCGGCTTGGCCCTGGTCCAGTTTGAAGGGGACGATCGTACCCGTTATGATATCGAGCTCGATTACCTCAAAGTGGTCGATCTTCCCACTCAGGCCCCAACCGTTTCAAGCAAACCGGAGCCGGAAGCCGAAACGGATAATGGGGAACAACTCTCCCGGCTCGAAAAAGCCCGATTGGAAAAGGAATGTGAAATCGGGAGTTAGGGAGGCGGTTATAGCTAAAAGGTGCGTCCCGACGCACCCTACAATGTCACCATCAAACGAATTGCCACAAAGGTCTGTCATCGACCAATTGTGGGCGGAAAAATATCTTGTGCTTGCACCAGCGCCCAACGGAAGCGGGCTTTAACCCTGGTGCGTTTAGCACCTACCAAAAAGGAATCGTCATGTCTGAAACTCCTCAAAACAACGAACCGGCTGCCGATGCACCTACCTGTAATTGCGGTTGCCCGTTTACGAAACGCAAGGTTTGGATCCCGCTGCTGATCATTTTGATTCTGGTGATCCTCGGATTCTCGTTCGGGAAAGGGCAGATCATCAGCAACCTCTGGAACAGTTGGACGATCAAAGGGAGCGACCCGTATCAAAAGGCACTCAAGGGCGTCCAAGCCGACCCGAAGGTCGTCGAGAAACTGGGCGAATCGGTCGAAGCCGACGGGTGGCCCTCCGGAGAGCTGACCGAGTTGACCTGCAATATCTTCTTCGACATCACCGGCCCGAACGGGACCGGCAAGGTCGAAGCGGCCGGTCGTGCCTCGGACCAAGGGGTCTGGACCTTCAACTTGCTGAAAGTCAGCTTCGACGAAGGTGAGCCGATTGTGGTCGAGCTGCCGGAAGAAGAGGGCGGCCTGAAAGCGGCACAGCCCTTCACCCCGGGCGAGACCCCGACCGAAGACCCGACGAAGACCGATTCGGGCACCACCCCGCCGGCCCCCGATCTCCAAATCGACATCCCCGTCCCGACCGACAATTAGTTTTTTTGATAGGTGCTTCCGCACCTTTGAGATAGCAAACGTTGTTGTCCCAAGATCTCCAAGCCGAAAATTGGGCTCGCGAAGCGTGCCCTATTTTGGTTTTATGGGGGGTTCTGTTTCCGCTCCCTGGGACTATTTCGCCCCTTTTCACCCCCTAGCA
>JASFHG010000177.1:0-7390 GCA_050123355.1 Planctomycetia bacterium | reverse complement strand
GGCCATCTTGAGACGTTCGGCGATCGGTGGGTGCGAGTGGAACAAAAACACTTCGAGCGGATGCGGGTTCGGATCGTCTTTGTTCAACCGAGCTAACTTCCGGAACGCAGACCGATAGGCCTCTCGGTTGCCGGTACGCTCGATCGCGTAACGATCGCACTGCCGTTCGTAGCCGCGCGAGCCGGCGTTTTGGAGCGGGCCGATCAGGTTTCCGAACAGGGCCATGACAAGCATGAACATCGGGACCATATACGCCGGCACCTCGGCATAATCGAGCGGTGTCCCTTGCGCGTTGGCCCAGGCGTTCAGGGCCAAATCGCACAGCCAGAAACCGACCGCGCTGTAAACGATCCCCAGCAGGATCATCTTGCGGATGTGGCGGAAGACGTGGTGGCCGATCTCGTGGGCGAAAACGACTTCGATCTCGTCGAGGGTAAATCCGTTCAGTAGTGTGTCTCCCATCAGGACGCGGCGAGTCCGGCCCAGCCCGGCGAGCATCGCGTTGGCCTTGCGGTCTCTTCGCTCAGGTCGAGTCGATAGACCCCTTCGATCGACAGCCCGGTCCCTTCGGCCAGCTTTTGCATCCGCTCGTTGAGGTCCGGCCGATCGTCAAGTTTCTTGATCTTGTAGAACAACGGCATGATCAGCACCGGCGCGAGTTGACCGAGGATCACGCTGACGATAAAAAACGCACCGGCCGCGCAGAGCCACCACCACGGGCCGGTCCAGTGGATCAACCAGAAGAGGCCGAGGTACATGGCGATCCCGAACGCGAGAGCGAGCATCACCTTTTTGCACCAACGCCAGAGCCAGCCGCGAAACGTCAGGCGACTCAAGCCGAAGCGGTGCTCGACGACGAAGCCGGAGTAGTAGGAAAGCGGGAACGAAACGACAAAGTGTAGCCCGATGATGATCAGGAACATGACCAACACGCGGACGGTCCAGTAGGGTCCGATCACCGGGCAGCGATCCATGGCCGCACTGATCGGGACCGCGATCAAGAACGTCGCAACCGCCAGGTAGGCGAGATCGATGAACAGGTCGACAATCGTACAGCGGAGCTCCACCCGCCCATACGCTTGCGCCTCGGCCAGCTCCTCGGCCGTCATCTCGTTCGACTCGGGCAGGCCCTGCTTCGTTTCGTCCAAAGTTTCCGAAGTATCGTTTTCCGCTTCCGGCGGCAGTTGGTTTTCGTTTTCCATGAGTCGCTATTGAATGAATTTCATCTTTTGTTTAGCCGTCGGACATCGTCCGACGTTGTTTCAAAACGACCAAAACACACCGAACGATGTTCGGCGGCTAAACGGTTTCTGTCATCTGTCCTCTATTATACCCCCAAATACTCCAACCAGCGATAGAGCCAGGGGTGGGACCAGGGATTCCAGGTGGGATAGGCGGCGGAAAAAGCGGAAATGGCGAGCAAAATCAGGCAGATCGCACGCGTCCAGCGACGTTTTCCCATCCCATCGACCACCGGCAGCATCCCGACAACCCACAGCGGTGCGAGCCAGAAGACCCAGCGGAAGCCGGATGTCATGCCGCCATAATTTCTTCCGTTCCCCTCGATGAAGAGGAAAAAGATAACGCAGACCACCGAAACGGCCGTGATCACGCCGATCAACATCCAAAGTCGGCGTGGGTTGGTCCGGAAACAACCGATCGCCAGCCCGACGACGCTCAAAATCCAAACCGGCGTGAGCGAAAAGATCCCGTGATGACCGACCGTGGCGTTGGCCGCGTAAACGGCGGTATCTTTTTCGCCCTGATCCAGCCCGGCGGGCGTGCGCCAGTAGCTCTCGATCGTTCGGCCATTTCTTTCGTATTCATAATCGTACCAATTGTCGCCCGCCTTGCGATGCATGTAGGGAGGCTTGAAATTTTCGTGAGCGATGTAGTTGGTCGCGAAGAACCCGGCCACGACGACGGCGGCGGCCGGAGCGGCCCAAAGCAGCGTCCGACGCGGTTCATACCAGAGCAGCAAAACACCGATCGCCGCGGCCATCGACAGTGCCGGCAACTCGTTGGCGGCAAGAAACATCGCGGCCAGACCACCAAGAATGAACCAACGTACACGTCGATCTTCGTCCACCAGGATCCGCATCGCCGCGTACAGCGTCACGGCCGCACAAGCGGCACCGATCGTGTGGTTGTTGATCGTCACGACAAAGGTCGAAAGGAACGTGGCAAAGGAAATCACCGCCATCGCAAAGAGCCGGCCCCAGTCGGTCTTCCCGAGCCGCTCGACCATCCCGGCAACCGCCAGCAAAAGGATGAGCATCGCACTGCCGTTGATCGTCGCAACCATGAACCGGATAACCGCGTAGGGATGGGTACCGAGCGACATGTCGGTCACGTTATAAATCAGCCAATATTCGGCCGCCATCAAGGTCGGGAACAAGGTCGGCTTGCTCGAATAGAGGTGGCCGTCATGCTTGACCTTATCGATCGAGTCCCAGCCGTGCTTTTGGATCACTCGATCGATCGCATACGGAGCACCCTCGACTCGCATCTCCGGCTCGACAAGTGCCCGAACCGTACACCAGCGGCTCCGATCGTTCGCGCTGAGGAACGGTCGCCGTGGATCGAGCTTTTCGTGGAGCTCGGCCCGATATTCTTCCAATTTTTCGTCGATCGTCTTTTGATCGAACCCTTCCCGGGCCAGTTGACGTCGCTTCTCGTTTACCCGGGACTTGATTTTATAGTCGTTGACCGAGAAAGAGCTGACCGATTCGACCGCCGCGATCCGGCCAAGCATCAGACCGAGACTGACGGTGATCATGATCGCATAGGCTGCCCGTCGCAGGTTTTTGGTCTGGTCGGAGTTCTGGAGATCGGTTTCCACGTCGATTTTGGTTCGAGTTTCCATATGTTTCACCATGCATTAAAAAGGAGGGAGACGCGGGGAGGAACGGGGGAGGGAGGGGAGGAACCGCAGAATATCGAACAAGGAATGTCGAAGGATGAAGGAAGGAGCTTCCGCTCCAGAGTGATTTTTACGCCGGTGCGGTAGCACCTCACTTCGACATTCGACATTCCTTGTTCGATATTCTGCGGTTCAAATCCTACCTGTATCGTACTGCAAACGGCCTTTCCGAACAAGCTTTCCCCTCGCCCACATGGGGGAATGGCTACCCCAATTCGGACGGTAAAAATTGGGGCCTTTCGGCCCGGCTTTTTCTGCAAAAATTCAAAAACCAAGGGGGAAACGACCGATAGGGTATTGACTATCCAAGGGTTATTTCCTACTCTTTCTAAATTCGGCACGTACTCTTCCGTGCTCCGTCTTAAAATCCATTATTAAGGTGGACAGAAGGGGAGTATAATGCGAATTTCATCTTTAAAGAAAGAAGAAAATGCCAGCGTAGCTTCAATCGGCAGAGCACCGCATTCGTAATGCGGGGGTTAAGGGTTCGACTCCCTTCGCTGGCTCTTTCTGTTGAGTTATCTTTCTTACCGTATTCAAAAGGAACTGTTTTTTCGTAACCCTATAAAAAATAAAGGTTTGCGTCACATCGAGTTCCTAAAAACATATAAAGATAACCATAAGACGCACGAGATAATCGGTATCCCGTACCGCAAAGACCCAACCACCTCAAACCGTGGAGATTTCGCAGAGGATGCAAACTACACAGGTCGATTTTAAGCAGTTGGTTCTGTTTAACGGAACCTTTGGCCCCCAAGAAATCATCGAATTGGAAAACGGAATCGCCGGCGGCATTCTCCCGTTCAACGAATTCCGTGAGGCCGTCAACGAACTCGAGACCAAAGAGGATCTCAGCCCTGCCGGCATGGTCCGCCTAGGGGTTTGCTTGTACCTCCTTGGCAGGTGCACCAAGGCAGTCGAAGCACTCAAAAGCAGTGACGGCGGCGCGCTGTCGCTCTTCTACCTCGGCCGATGTGCCTTCGCCGAGGGAGACTACAACCTGGCCATTGAAAAATATGGCGATGCCGCAAAGGCCGGCTACAACGGGGACGAATGTGCCCTGCGTCAGGCGGAATCGCTCCGCTACACCGGCAAACCACAGGAAGCACTCGCCAAGCTTGACGGCCTGTCCGGTGCCGTAGAGCAAACGGCCGACTACCTCTATCAACGAGGTGCCACGGTCGCCGCGATCGGTGGCAACCCGGGCGAGGTTGCTCGACTGTACGAACGGGCGATCGACGTCGATCCACACCACGCCGGAGCCCTATTCGGCCTGGCTTTGGAAAACGATCGTCACGGCAACGACAACGAAGCGCTCGACTACTATCGTAAGTCGGCCAAGCGATTCCCGCCGCACGTCGGCTCGCTCATGAATCTTGGTATCTTGTACGAAGACCGCAACGAGTTCCAGCTTGCCGCTCAGTGCTATCAACGAGTGATCGACCAGGACGGGACCAACGAACGGGCCAGAATGTATCTCCGCGATACAGAGGCCTCCAGCGGTATGTTCTTCGACGAAGAAGCGAAGAAGAGCCGCGACCGTCTCAGCCAGGTGCTCAGTATCCCGGTCACCGACTTCGAGCTGTCGGTCCGAAGCCGAAACTGTCTGCAAAAGATGAACATCGGAACGCTCGGCGATCTGTGTGCTTGCACAGAGCAAGAGCTGCTGTCCAGCAAGAACTTTGGCGAAACGAGCCTTGTCGAGATCAACGAAATGCTCACGGCCAAGGGCCTTCGACTGGGACAATTGGCCGCCGAAAAGCACATGCCCGAGCCGTACGACACCGAGGCACTTTCGGCCGACGAACAGGCTCTCCTGAGCCGACCGGTTTCGGATCTGGGCCTCTCGGTTCGTGCCCGCAAGTGTATGATCCGCTTGGGCATCACGACGATCGGCGAGCTGCTCCGCCGCAGTGGCGACGATCTGCTGGAGTGCAAGAACTTCGGCGTGACGAGCCTCAACGAAGTCCGCGAAAAGCTGACTCCCCACAACATCAAGCTCCGCGGCGACTGATCTTACCTGTCTTCCCTAGCTTGAACTCAAAAATCCAAAACCCCGGCAAACTGTCCGTATGGCACTTGCCGGGGTTTTTTTGCGGTCAAATTACCCTCGAACGGCTCTCTTATCAGGGAATTATGGCCTTTAGTCAATATGCCATCGACGATATAATGCCTAAAATAATAATAGCAAAGGAATTTATCCTTATTTCTTCATTCTTCCAACCAAAATCCAAACAATGGATCAATCGATATGACTGCTTCGGCACGTTTTTTGTTTTTCATTGCGATCATAACGTTTCTCGGCTGTGGTACGGGTACGGACGAGGCGGACAAGACTCCGGATCCCGATTCGAGCGCGGCGAAAGTATCGACTCCCTCCCAGACGGACCAGGATCTGCCGTCGGTCGATTTGCAGAAGGACTTGGACGCTACCCCGGCACTGGCCATGTCCACGCCTGCTCTGCCGATAACAAGCTCGCCTTGGCCCGATTCGGAAGCGGAACCGATCACGCCTGCCCATCCGACAACGGAAGCAGCTCCGTCAGTGAATCCCTCGCAACCGGAAACGACGCCCGATCCGTTCTCGGCGACGCCGGTAGACGCTTTCCCGTCGGAACAAAAACCGACGCCATGGAATGGCACCGGCACCTTCCCGCAACCGACCGATCAATCAAATATCCCGTTTTTTGAAGGCGACCTCTCGCCGGTCGACCCAACCACGGAACCGCTGACTCCGACCCCGCCTACGACTTCACCGGCAACCTCGGAAGAGTCTGACCCGAACCATCCGATCAATCCGCTACGCAATCACGGTGATGCGGGCGAAGTCCATCCGGTCGCCGGTGCTTCCTTGGCAGACCCGGACCAACATTTACAAGCCAACGAATTGAGAACGGAAGAGGAAATCGCTCCGACCAGCACTCCCCCGGCCGACACCTCAAACGCCATTGGTGGCCTGCAATTATCGGAGAACCGCCCGAACTCCAAGGGACAACCGTTCGACCCAATCAAAGTCAACGGTCTGTACTTTGAAAACTGGCCCAAACCCGACTTGACGCTGGTCATGACCGGCCGCCAAAACGGCTACGTCGAACCGTGCGGATGTGCCGGCATGGAACGGATGCAAGGCGGTCTGACGCGTCGCGCCTCGTTTTTGAAAGACCTCGTCGAGAAGAAAAAGTGGCCGGTCGTCGCCATGGATATCGGTAATCAGGTCAAAGGACGCAAACGCCAAACCGAGTTGAAGTTCCAGCACACGACCGAAGCCCTGCTCAACATGAAATACTCGGCCATCGGGCTGGGGATCGCCGATCTCCAACTCCCGGCCGGTGAGCTGGCCGCGATCACGTCGAACGAGAACAGCCCCTTCGTCGCGGCCAATATCGACCTGCTCCAGGAAGATTCCGAGTTGATCGAGAAGGTACAACTCGTCGAGCGAGACGGCATCAAGATCGGTATCACGGCAGTCCTGGGTGATTCCTTCCGAAAACAGCTCAACAGCAAGGATGTCATCACGACCGATCCGGTCGCCGCGATCCAAAAGGTGTTGCCCAGCTTCAAAAAATGCGAAGTTCGCATCCTGCTCGCTTACGCCGATCGCGAAGAATCGGAAGCGTTGGCAAAACAGTTCCCGATGTTCAACGTCGTCGTCACGGCGGCCGGTGGTCCGGAGCCTCCGAAAGGACCGTTCGTGATCCCCGGTACGAAAACCTATCTCGTCCAGGTAGGTGAAAAGGGGGCGTGTGCCGTGGTGCTCGGGATCTATCGCGACCGGAAAACCCCGGTACGTTACCAGCGTGTCACGCTCGACTCGCGATTCCCAACGTCGGAAAAAATTCACCGCCTGACGGGCATCTATCAAGATCAGCTCAAGATGCTCGGTCTCGAAGGGCTTCGGATCAAGCCGGTCCCCTGCCCCGAATCGGAGACGAAAGGGAAGTATATCGGCTCGAAAAAATGTGCAACCTGCCACGAAGAATCGTATGACGTCTGGCGGAAAAGCAAGCACGCCAAGGGCTGGGAGACGCTGGTCAAGGCAGATCCCCCCCGAAACCACGATCCCGAGTGTATCAGCTGCCACGTGGTCGGCTGGGATCCGCAACGCTATTATCCGTTCGTCGGCGGTTTCCTCAGCTCGGAAAAAACGCCCCACCTGGAAAACGTCGGCTGCGAATCGTGCCACGGGCCGGGTGGCGCCCATGCCCAGGCGGAAGAAGGGAGCGACGAAGCCCTCCAAAAACGGCTCCAAAAAGCGATGGTCGTCACGATCGAAGAGTCCCGCTCCAACCCGCAAAAAATGTGCTACAACTGCCACGACCTCGACAACAGCCCCGAGTTCAACTTCGACAAGTACTGGCCCGAGGTAAAACACTACGAAGATGTCGACGACGAGGACGAAAGCGAAAAAGAGGACGATAAGGACTAGCCTTACTCGTACCTCTTAAAACATCACCAAGAAAAACAAAA
>JASFHG010000176.1:0-7401 GCA_050123355.1 Planctomycetia bacterium | reverse complement strand
TGCGGCGGCGGCGTCACTTCATCCTCATGGTAAAAGTTCATCGGGCTACAACCCGTCAAAACCATTCCCAATAAGCCCACTATCAACCACCTGGAATTTGTAAACATAGGACCAATTCTCCGGAGGGGATTACCGTAGAAAAGTAACCATAATTTTTGGGTATTCTTTTCTCGGCTTGTCATTTTTCACCGCATGGAAGCAGTGTTTGTGTTGATTCGTTCTGTTTCACGAAGGAATTTGATTTGCCGTAAACTCTTTTTGTGCAAGAGCCTAGGTCATCAATTCCTTGCTGCCGCGAGCATCCGTCCCCCCCGTAATGGGCGCGCGAATCGCGCTTACCGGACAATCCAGCAACACCGGAATAATCGGCATAGTTTGCCAGCGACTTGAGAAATAACCCCTTTTGCAGCTTTTATAATGGGGGTCTGGGAAGCTTGGGAAGAATGGCTACTTGGGTCGTGAGATGACGAGACGCTCGAAGGGACGTTTGATCTGTGTGAACCACTTTTCTTGCTCGGGATGGATCGGGTCGACCAGGATCGAGCGGAGTCCGGCCAGGCGGCCGGCCATGATGTCGGCGAAGATCTGGTCACCGACGATGGCCGTTCGTCGGGGGTCGAATTTCATGGTTCGGACCGCCCGGCGGCATCCGAAGGGAAGCGGTTTCTTGGCCGGGGCGAAGAAGGGGAGGTCCACCCGTTTGGCAAAGCGCTCGATACGTGGGCCGAGACCATTGGAGATGAGGCAGAGCCCGATGTTTGCTTCGCGGAGGGTCGCGAGCCACTCGTCGATCCCTTCGAGCGGCTCTTCGCTACGATATTCCTTCAGCGTGCAGTCGGCGTCGAGCAATAAAGCGTCCAGCCCGAGCGACTCGAGTCGCGCGAGGTCCAGTTCCAAGCAGCTTTTCAAATGGAGATGAGGACTGAAGGGCCACATGCTTTGGTTCTTTGAGTTGTTCAAGAATCGCCGAACAAGCTCGGCGGCTAAAAGGGTTTTAATTCACCGGTGCTTCGATGCCAAAGTCGGTGATTTTCAGGAGGCTTTCCAGTGGGTAGCCGGCGTCGGCGAACGCTTTGGCGCCCCCTTCCATCCGGTCGATGATTGCGATCACCCGTTCGACTTTCAGGCCGAACTCTTCGGCGTATTCGATTGCCTTCAGGGAGGAGCCGCCGGTGGTGACGACGTCTTCGACGATGACGACCCGATCGCCCGGCCGGACCGGTCCTTCGATGTAACGATTGGTCCCGTGTCCTTTGGCCTCTTTTCGGACCATGAAGCCTCGGACGGGCGTGTTGCGGATGTCGGACATCGTCACGATCGAGGCGGTGATCGGATCGGCACCGATGACCATGCCCCCGACGGCGGCGGGCATTTCGTGCTGGGCCATGATGTCGAGCATCCCTTCGGCGATCAGGCGTGACCCGGCCGGGTCGAGCGTGACCTGTTTGCCGTCCAGATAGTAGCTCGCTTTTTTGCCGGAAGTGAGCGTGAAATCACCGAATCGGAGCGCTTTCTCTCGGACCAGTTCCATCAGTTGATTCTTCTCGTACATGCTTTTATTCCTGAGTTTGACGATTTATTTGCGTGGTAGGAAGTACAAAATGTCACGATAGGCCCAGTATAACGGAAAAAGAAGCCATGAAAAAGAGGTCGCGAAAAGCGTTAATTGCCGGAAAGAACGTCCCGATACACGCGGAGCATGCCATGGACCATGTGATCGGCCGTGAAATTTTCGAGGGCCCTTTGGTAGGCCGGCTCGGTGCGTCGTTGTTTTTCTTCTTTTGATGCGTCAAGGGCCTCGAGGATCGTGTCGGCCAAGCGAGTCGGGTTTTCGGGGGGAGTCAGCCAGCCGTAATCACTGGCGAGGCTTTTTGAATTTGGATCGGTCGGCGGGATCAAATCGAGAAGCCCTCCGCGTGCGCTGACAACGGTCGGACATCGCGTGAACATCGCCTTGATCACCGCGTTACACAGTCCTTCGGATCGAGACGGCTGGACATAAAGGTCGGCCGTTTGGATGAGACGGGGTATATCTTCGCGATAGCCCAGGAAGCGGACATTGGCAGTGATCTCTAATTGCTCTGCTTGCAAGGTCAGTTTGCTTTGTAGCTCACCGTCACCTACCAGTGCGAGGATGAGGTCTGGATGTTTTTGGAGAACCGCGGGCATGGCATCAAGCAGATCCACATGTCCCTTTGCCTCGGTTAGTTTTCCAATGCAAAGCAATAAAGGGGTATCGGGTGCAAGATCCAGCTTCTCGCGTTCTTGTTGTCGGACGGTTTCGCTTTGGTTCGTTTCGATATGAACCGGATCGATTCCGCTGAAAACCAGCGCGAGTCGTTCTTCGGGCAGGCCCGCGTCGCGACAGGTGTCGAGGGTCGCGTTGGCAACGCAGACGATACGATCGGCGAAGCATCGAAACTTGGCCGGGGTGTGAATCGGATAGATCACGCGTCGCGAGGCGATACGGGCCGGTATCTTCAGCCCGAGGCTTGCAAACAGGAGGCAGGTCAGCGCGTGTGAGTCGTTGGCATGCAGCACATCCGGTCGCAGTTGACGTATCGTTTTTCTTGCCTGCAAGATGCTTCGCAGGGATCGGCCATTGCCTGAGAGTTCCGTTACCGAGAAACCGGCGGCGGTCATGCGTTGCGCGAAGGTTTCACCTCGCCGTGCCAGAAGGTGGACCTCATGTCCATGCCGGTGCAAACCTTCGGCCAGGAGTCGCGCTTGCTCCTCGCCGCCATGCCATCCGTGTTGCGAGGATGCAAGGATCACCCGAAGAGGCCTATCTTTGGAGTCAGGTTGTTGACGATCACTTGACATGAGCTTGTTTATAGACATCTTTACGAACCAGGACAAGCATTTTGGGCTTGTATTCCAAAAGTATATCCGGTTCGACGACTTGATAGCCGAAGTATTTATATTTTTTCAGGATCTCGAACAGGCTGGGTATTCCTGGCGGAGTATAAGAGCTTTCCCAGCAAACGACGATTGCCGGTTTGCTCTTTTGGAAAACCTGGTAGAGAGGTTTTGTTGACGTAAGTTGTTTGTTGGGTCCTATGACGGGATAGTAGGCTTTTTCCCGTAATGTTTTACCTTTGGCATACCACGATGTCATTCGCGGTTTTCGGTTGATGCAACAGATCGTTTGGTCCGGCCCGAAACGTTTCAGGATCCATTTGCCTACCTCACATTCTTTCTGTTCGAGAATACTGGTGCCCCAAACGGCGCTGAAGCAACTGACGACGAGAGTGAAAATGAGCAGAACGACGAGAGCGCAAATGGCTCTTTTGGATGAAGGGTCGGCCTGATCTTTGTTTTTTTTGATCGCGGGGGTGATTTTCCGAGCGAACCAGAGCAGACCGAGGGCGATGGAGGGAAGTGAAGCAAAAACGACCGGCAAAAAATAACGAGGCGAGACATCGTTTGTACAGCTTTTGTACCAAATGAGCAGGAAGATCGGCACGATCATTAAGAGCTGGGCATTGGTGGCGAAGCGTCGCCACTGACGACTGACGGTCATGCCGATAAAAAAATAAACGAGGTAAAGGTAAGAGTAGCTTTTTACAGCTCGCAGGGATGCTCGCCTAAGTCCGACGAGAACGTAGCTGGGTTTCGGTTTTTCCGGAGGTTTTGGTGCCGATGTTTTTGGCGGTGATGTTTTGGGGGATGACTTTTGGGGCGGTTTCTTGGAGGGGGGTGGTGTTTGGGGCTTTTTTTCGGGGGTACGGTCCGGTAGCCCCAGTTTCTCGCGAGCCTTGTCATAGAGGATGGTGAGTTGCCGAACGTGGGACGGTCGGAACATGCCCCACTGAGGACAGGATTTCAAGACCGTCGTATTGAGTACGGCAATCCAGCCGGGGATCATGGCCAGCAGGAGCAGGGTTCCGAGGCATAGCCGAATACGATAGCCTGTGGCGAAGCGGAAGCGGCCCAACGCCCAGAGCAGGATCGGGATGATCATAAACCACGCTTCGCTGCGGGTATGGACCGCCAGTGTCAGGCTACATCCGGCAAGCAACATCCAACGCAAGCGTACTTCGGTGATCCCTCGCCAGGTCCAGTAGAGCGTAAGGTGGAAAAAGAGCCAAAACATGGGGCCTCGCATCAACGCGGAGCCGACCGAGAGGATGATTGGATGGAATGCGTAAAGCAGCGAGACGAGGACCGCGATCCGCAGGTCGAACATGCGTCGCACCCAGCCGAAAAGCGGTAGGACGACAAGACTCGATACGATCGCGTTGAGCCAAATTCCGGCATAAAACGGGTCGGCTCCTAAGTGTTTGAGCAAGACGAGCGAATAAATGAACGTGTTGATCCCGAATTTGGAAAGACCTTTTTCCAGGTTTCCCTCCAGTAAAAAATCGACCGTATAAAGATAAGTGATGCCGTCGGGGTTGATGTAATGTCGCAGCAGGGCGGCGATCGCTTGAAGGAGGAACGCGACCAGCCAAAGCAAGAGGAGGGTCTTGGTGCAGGAAGGGAGCCGAGCCTCGCGGCGGACCGTCTCGACGTCGGTTCGCCATGCGGTGGCGTATTCTGCTTTGGGGTCTAGGGAAAGCAAATGCTGCATAAAGTGTTTTACCGGTGAAGCCATTAAGGGGACGTCACTCGCGGTTGTCCCAGTAGTTCAAGTTCCGTACCGAGCTGAGAAAGCTGGTGGTGATGGCGAGGAAGAGGGGGACGCTCTCGTTGAATTCTCGATCCTCGGCCTGATAAAAAATGGTATAGGTCGCTCGATCTCCTTGCAGGCAGCGGACGCAGGCGGTGTTTGTCAGGTCGAGGCAGAAAAAGTTGATGTCTCGGCCGAGGAGTTCGCGATCGGCGATCGTTTCGGTGATCTCTTCGATCTCGACTTGCTGGTACTCGCTTCGCATTGCCTCGGTCACCGCATCGAGGAGCTGCTGTGGTTCGGTCGATCGGGGGTGGATCGAAACGGACCAAAACGCGCCATTTGGGTTGTAAAGCGATACGGTTTGGCATTCCAGATCCGTGTCGTTTTCTTCGAGTTCCCAATTTTCCGGATACTGGAACTGAATCCCGTGCTTGGTATATTCACTGACCATTCTGACTTTTTGCCTGTTTTCGCGAGAATTTGCTTTTATTCATATAGTATTTGGTATCTAAGCTACCACACTCCCCAGAAGTCAGAAAGGGGGCTTTCATAGGCATGGAATGCTTGTGATTTAGCCCGTTTTATTTCCCGTTGACCCAGATTGCCAAGAGAGCTATTATCTCCCGATTCTTCTACTGATATAATGAAACCGTCGTTCGCACGCGACACAACCCCCCCGGTAGAACCATCCATGAAACGCCACCTCATAACGCTGCTGAAAATCGTTCTTTCGCTCGGGATCGTTGCCTATTTGGTTTATGACATCAAACGGTCCGGTGCTGTCGAGGGTCGGGACGTATTTTCCGATCTGATTTATGGTTCGAAAAACTGGGGATATCTTGCCTTGGCGATCGGTTTTTGTTTCAGTGCCGTACTCTTTACGATGATACGATGGCACTTTCTGCTTCGGGCACTCGATATTCCGACGAAGTTTCTCAGTACATTACGGATCGCGTTCGTCGGCTACTTCTTCAACCTGGCTCCGTTGGGGATTGCCGGTGGCGATTTGGTTCGGGTCATGTTGATCAACGGGAAACATGAGAACATCAAGGCGAAATCGATCGCCTCGGTCGTGTTGGATCGGGTGATCGGTCTCTATATGCTTTTTGTGGTTGCCTCGGTGGCGATTTGGTTCGCCGGTTTTCATGGCACGGCAAAAGATCCGATTATTTTGACGATTCATGGGATGACTTTGACAATGTGTGAAATGACTTGGTTGCTTGCAATCGTCGGAGGTGTCGTTGCCGCGATCCTCATGATTCCCTCGGTGACCGAAGGTCGTTTGGCCAATTCGCTTGGGAAGTTGCCAGGTATCGGTGGAGCAATGGCAAGTCTGCTCGAAGCGATACGGATGTATCGTCGTCGACCGGGAGTTTTGCTCTTGGCTTCCCTCTTGACCGTCGGGGTCCATTCCTTTTTTGCCATTGGGGTCTATATGATTGCTCGATGGTTGCCCGGTCCGGATCACACGATTTCAACGCACATGGTGATCATGCCGTTGAGCGCGTCGGCCGGGGCGATTCCACTTTCGATAGGACCTTTTGAGGCAGTCCTGGAATATTTCTACTACACGATCCCACTTGCGGTTGGAACCATGATGAAAGGACAAGGTTTTGTGACCGCGCTCGGCTACCGTCTGATCACGGTCCTGATTGCCTTGGTCGGAGCAATCTGCTACTTCAAGGCACGACGCGAAGTTTCGCAGGCGATGCACGATGTGGAAGAAACACGCGAGGAATCGTCGCTCGAGGATGGTCCCAATATCGCCCTGAGCCAGGAACAGTCGGCCGCTTGAAGAGGTCTGGCGGGTAGCGATGCCTAAACGGTTCTGCTAAAATAAATGGGTATTGAAGACCTGTTTTCCCGCTACTTTGTCCTCTTGGAGTTCCACCATGCAAGCCGTTCTTACCGCCGTTTTGGGATTGATGGCCGTCGCTTCGCCGATCCGTGATGACGAACGGGTTGTCTTCTATCCGACCTATGCCACCTACGACCAGGCGGCCGAGACGTGGACGCTACGGGTGCATGCGATCGTCTTCGAGCCGGAGGAAAGCTCGCTACAACGTCAGGCAATGATCGGGCTGATCAACCGTTTTGCCGAACTGAAACCTGAAGAAATTGCCAGCAAAATCTTTCAAGAGCGGATTCGGCCGTTCCTCTACGATAACGAACGAGGGAAGGAGTTGACGGTCGAGGTTCAAGAGCAGCAGTTCCAATTGTCTGAGACCGGAGCGAACGGCCATACGTGGGCGTTTCTTCGGTTCCAGATGAAACCGGAGACGGTCTCTGGTCAAAAAAATTTTGTCGTTCGTACGAAGGCAAAAGATGGACGTGTCTTCTCGGGCAAGGTCTACCCGATCTCGGGCGAGGGGCTCTCGGTTATCTCTGACATTGACGACACGATCAAGATCAGCAAGGTCACGGACCGCGGAGAGCTGATGCGAAACACGTTTGTCCGCCCGTTTCAAGAGGTGCCGGGGATGGCAAAGGTCTATAGCGAGTTGGCCAAGCAGGGGGCTGCGTTCCATTATGTCTCGGGCAGCCCGTGGCAGTTGTACGAGCCGCTGGGGCAGTTTCTCGCGAAGGCCGATTTTCCGGGCGGGACGTTTGCGTTGCGAATTTTCCGCCTGAAGGATAAGACGGCTATTTCGTTGTTCCAGCCGGCCGAGAAGCATAAATTGGTCGCGATCCGGCGTCTGTTCGACAATTTTTCCAAGCGGCGGTTTCTCCTGATCGGCGATTCGGGCGAACAAGACCCGGAGATATATTGTCAGATTGCTAGAGAG
>JASFHG010000175.1:0-7413 GCA_050123355.1 Planctomycetia bacterium | reverse complement strand
TTTCCGCCAGGGCAGCGAACGGGATAAAACCTTCCTCTTCCGGCGGCTGAGCCAGGACCGATTCGAGCCGCTTGAGTGCAGCCTTGGGACGTTTCTTTTTGATCTCGATGCAGGCAAGCCGCAAATCGAGCCAAACCGGATCGGGCGAGTTGGCGTTCACCTTACGATAGAGCCGTTCGGCCTCGTCGGTCCGTCCCACGTCGACAAAAAGGTCGGCAAATTGGGCCAAGGCATCGAGCGACTGGCGCTCGATCTGCCCGGCCAGCTCTCCCTTCAGCCCGAAACTCTCGGGGTTTTCGAGTGCACGGACCACCTGGGCCGCCGCGTCGGCCGCCGCGTCGCTCCGGTCGCGACAAACGAGCATCTCGGCCAGCCGCCAGTAGAACAACAGGTCGCCGGGCGAACGGAGCCGTGCTTTCTCTCGCCGGTCGACCAAAAGCTGCAAGACATGAACGAGCCGCTCTTGCGAGATGATCATCTCGGGACTATCCAACAGATCCACCATCACCTCCGGCAGTATCTCGGTCGGAGCCAACTCGGCCCAACGGACCAAGTAACGGAGCTGTACTTTCTTGCGTTTGAGTTTTTTCGCTACGCGGACAACCCCTTCGACAGCCGCGGTGCTCGACGGTTCGTAGAACAAAGCCCGTTGATAGTAGCGAAGAGCCAGGCCAGACCTCCCTCGAAGCTCCATCGCTCGACCGGCCGAGAAAAAGGACAACGACAAACTCCGATCCCGATCCGCTTCTGTCTTCGGTTCGGTCGCCTTCAACGATTCAACCGGATCGTCCAACGCAGAACGGGCGGGCAACTCGCGAGCCTCTTGGTGCAAAGATGAAGGGGCGACCGGAGAACGGCCCGGGGATTCTTGTGCAGGCGATCCATCCAGAACAAAACCATCGTACTGAAATCCCAACGCCTCGGCGCGGTCGGACATCAAGCAACAGGCAACCGTCCCAGCGACAGCCACCGTCATTATAAGAAAAGAAAAGAGACGCACGGACCCCTCCCGATTTATCGAGGCTTCCGTTTAGTGATACCTTTAGCCCTCTTCTTGGGAGCAGCTTTTTTGGTCGATTTTTTAGTAGTTTTCTTTTTGGCTACTTTCTTAGCCGTTTTTTTGGCCGACGATTTTTTCACTACTTTTTTCTTGGTCGCCACTTTTTTCTTCGTGGATTTTTTCGCGGCGGCCTTTTTCGCGGCTTTTTCCTTCACCGGTGCCTTGGCCTTTTTCTTCGTCGGCACGATCTTTCGTTTGGCAGCTTTCTTTACCGGTGCCTTGGCTTTTTTCTTTGTCGCGGTGGTTTTGGGTTCTGCTTTGGCTGCTTTTTTCTTCGCAACTTTCTTCGTCGGCTTCGTTTCAGCAGATTCCTTCTTCCGCTTCCCGCCACCACGCTTCGGCAAGCGATCCTTCACTTCCGGATTGATCTCGATCATGATCTTTTTCAATGCGGCTGCAAACGGATTGGAGAGGAAGTCGGCCGCCAATTCGTGGAGCAGGGAGCCGAACTCCACGCCCTTATTCTTCGGAATCGCTCGTTCCAAGCCGGCCACGCTCGAATCCTTTACTTCTTTGTCCGTCGCAAAACCCAAAAGATACAGAACCTGAAGCGTGGTCGAGTCGAGAGGAATCGAATGGCCACCCAGCGTCGACTGAACGACATAAGAAACGGCAAACGGCGTCATGCCGTCGATCTTTTGCAACTCGGCGACCGTCGGTCCGAGATTCTGCTTGCGAAGATACTCCAAGTCGAAGACGTAACCGTTCTCGAACACATGCTGCAAAACACGACGCAGCCGGGCCGCCGCGGCCGGTGGGTCCGGAAGCCGTGGCATCCCCTCCGCAAGCTCGCGGATCGTCGTCACGCGGACTTCGTTCCAATCGTAATAGGTCTCGACAATCGCCGCGTAGGCCTCTTCCGCATCCTGATATTGGGCGTTTTCCGCCAAGCAAGCAAAGAGTGCATGTTCGAGAACCGACCGGTTCGCATTCACGGGGGTCGCTTTATAGTGCTTCTTGAGCACTTTGTGCATCTGACCGAATTGGGTTGCACGACTGGGAGCTGCCATGATTTTTCTACCTAATTATTGATTCACAACAACGGGGATCGTTTGATCTTTTTATGAAGTGGCATCCTCGCCATCCGCTCCGTCCGTGGGCATCTCCTGGTCATCCATGTCTGTCGCTGCTTCAGCAGCCTCTTCTTCCACAGCGACCGCTTCCTCGTCGCCGAACTCTTCCTTGAGAATTCGAGTGATTTCAATCGCGTTTTTCACGCCCTTGTCGAGTACAAACTCGATCTTCGGGGTGTATCGCGTGTTGATCCGATCGGACAACTTCGATTGCAAAAATCCGGTCGAACTCTTCAGGCCGCGAAGGCTCAACGCCTGAACCTTCTCGTCCCCCATGATCGACACGTACACTTTCGCCTGACGCAGATCGCCGGACATCTCGACCCGGGTCACCGTCACGTTCTTCACGCGAGGATCGTGAAGTTCGGCAAGAATCGCCCAACTGACCGATTCTCGAACCGCTTCGGCTGCTTTCAATACGCGACGTGTCGACATGTAAACTCGTGTTCGGTGTTCGGTTGGGCGAATCAAAGATTCGCCACAGTGTTCAGTAGGAGCTACCGCTCCAGGACAATATCCAGCCGGTACGGAAACGTCTGCCATCGACATCTTGTTTTCAGGAAACGCTACCGCGACAACGCTCTATCACTTCGGTGCGGTAGCACCTATTAAAAGGTGCGGGCAATTTCTTCGATTCGGTAGGCTTCGAGGACGTCGCCTTCCTTCAGGTCGTTGTAACCTCTCAGCTTCATACCGCATTCATAACCTTCTCGGACCGACTTCGCATCGTCCTTTATACGTCGCAACGATTCGAGGGGGTAATCGCCGATCACCCGGCTGTCGCGGATGACTCGGATACGGGCATCTCGCTCGATCGTCCCGGCCAAAACTCGGCAACCGGCAATCGTCCCGACACGTCCGACCTGGAACGTACGCTGGACCAACGCCCGGCCGAGCTCGGCCTCGCGTTCCTCGGGCTTGAGCAGCCCTTCCAACGCCGCCTTGATGTCGGCGGTCAGTTGATAGATGATGTCGTAGCGCCGTACCTGCACCCCCTTCGCATCGGCCAACTGTCGAGCCCCTTCGTCCGGCACGACACTGAAACCGATGATGATCGCGTCCGAAGCATCGGCCAAGTGGACGTCCGCTTCGGTGATTCCTCCGACGGTCGCCTGAAGGATCTTGACTTGGACCTCGGGGTGATCGAGCTTGTCGAGCTCCTTGCGAATCGCCTCGATCGAACCTCGGACGTCCGCCCGAAGGATGACGTTGAGCGTTTGCACGTCGTCCTGTGTATTGAGTCGATCGAACAGGTTTTCCAACGTCACATGAACCTGGACCCCGCCAAGCGACTGCTGCCGCGAGGCGTCCGCCCGACTTTCGGCGATTTCGCGAGCCTGGGCGATTTCGGGGACCACATGGAACTTGTCGCCCGCCCCGGGCGCCTCGTTCAGGCCGGTCACACTCACCGGCATCGAGGGGCCGGCCTCCTCGTGACGATCACTCGTCTTGAGCGTATCGTACATCGCCTTGACACGACCGTAGGACGTACCGCAAACGATGACATCGCCCACATGGAGCGTTCCCTTTTCGACCAACAGTTTCGCGACGACACCGCGGCCTTCGCTCAACTCGGCCTCGATACAGGTACCCAACGCAGGCCGGTCGGGGTTGGCTTGGTATTCATGCAGTTCGGCGACGGTCAAGATCGTATCGAGAAGCTCGTCGATCCCTTGGCCCGTGGTCGCGCTGGTCTTGATCACTTCGATATCGCCGCCCCATTCGCTCGGCAAGAGCTCGTTGGCGGCAAGATCCTGGAAGGTCTTCTGTTCGTTGACACCGGGAAGGTCAATTTTGTTCAGTGCGACGATGATCGGCACTCCGGCCGCCTTCGCGTGGCTGATCGCCTCTTCGGTCTGGGGCATGACCCCGTCGTCCGCCGCGATGACCAGGACCGCGATATCGGTGACGTTCGCACCGCGTGCTCGCATCTCGGTAAACGCTTCGTGGCCCGGCGTATCGACAAACGAGATCGGATGTCCATCTTTCTCGATCTGGTAGGCTCGAATATGCTGGGTGATGCCACCCTTTTCGCCCGAGACCACGTCGATATTGATGATTCGGTCCAGGAGAGAGGTCTTTCCGTGGTCGACGTGTCCGAGGAAAGTGATTACCGGCGGCCGCGGCTTGAGGGTCGAAGGATCGTCTTCTTGTTCGGCAACCGCGATGACCTTTTCCTCAAGAGCGACTTGCTCCTTGAAATCGACCTCGACACCCAACTCGACCGCCAACAACTCGGCCGTTTCGTGGTCCAGTTCGGCGTTGATGTTGAGCATGCCTCCCACACCCATTCCGAGAAGCTTGCCGAGCACTTGGCCGGCACCGATCCCGACCGCCTCGGAAAACGTTCGGACCGTGCAGGGAAGTTCGATCACTACATTACTCTTTCGTGGGGCGGCCGTATTTGTACCGGTGCGACGAATCCGACGTCGGACTCGTGGGGTGGGCTTGGCGTCTTCTTCTTCCTGGCTACGCTTGCGGCGTTTCGCGGCGGTCCGCTTTCGCTTAAGCTGACGTTGCTCACGCCCGCCCAGCATTTCGTCTCCACCCCGATGACGACCCTTGCGGCCGGGAGTTTCGACACTTGCATCGCCGTCATCGTCTCGAACCGCTGCTTTTTTCGCGCGATGTTTCTTTTCCTTCTTTTCGAGATGCTCGGAAAGCGGTTTCTCGCCAAGGCGACCGGCTCGGATCGCGTCCATCGAAAGACGCATTTCCGGCTTTTGGGCCGCCGGTTCGCTCTTCTTACCCGCCGCGGGCTTTTTCGTCTTGGGAATGGGAGCCAGCTTGATCGTCGGACCACTCGGCTTGTCTTTCGATGAGTCGGCATCCGGCCGTTTTTTGCCGTTGCCGTTACCGTCCAAGACAGGAACCGGTTTATCGCCACCGGCCCGCATGACCTGCTCACGAGAGAAATCCGGCTTCTGCGACGGAGGAGCGTCGGAATCTTTTTTCTTAGATCGTTTTGAGGGAGCTTTCTTGGTAGGATCTGCCGACGTGTCGACTTCAACCGCGAGGACCACATCATCCTTGTCCTCAGACGACTCTTTCGCCGCCGCAGCCTTCCTTCTCTGGCCGGGCAGAACACGCAGTTTGCCACCGGCATCGGCTGCCTTTTTAAGATCCTCGCGTCGCGGCTTGCTGGTAGGAGCACCTGAAGACTCCGAAGTGTCCGCCTTGGCAGCCTTCCTGGGCTTTCCGCTTGCACTGAGGAACTGTTTAACCTTCTCCGCCTCTTCGTCGGACAAATTGGCAAGCGCAGACCCTTTCCCGGTAACGCCCGCCTTCCCACAAAGGTCAACCAGGGTTTTACTGTCTAGATTCAGTTGCTTGGCTAACGCGTAAATGCGAATCGGCAACGCAACTCTCCCTCTTTCGCTTCGGGCCGTTTTCGGTAGGTTCAAAAACAACCCGATGGTTCAATATACTGCGACGTCCTTTCCATCCAACCTGATTCGATCAAGTCGGTTCATCACTTAGGCCGTGCAAAGTACAAAATATCACATAGGCAACTTCTCCCACCCTAGGCAACCCTCAGGCGACTGTCAAAACAGCCGGCTCACGGTTGCGGACGGTTGATAAAACATTGGACGAAAACCTCTTCGTCACAGCAATGCCTAAACCAATAACTACTCTTTTTCTTCTTCGGGGGTCTCGGCCTGGGCCTCTTCATCTTCCGACGGTTCAGCTTCGACAGACTCCTCTTCGGAAACGGTCTCTTCCTCTGCGGTTTCTTCAACCGGCAATTCGACCGCTTCCCCTGTTTCCTCAACAATCTCGTCTTGCGGTTCTTCAGCCGCAGTTTCTTCAGCCGTAGTTTCTTCGGCTGCGGTCTCTTCGGCAGCAGTCTCTTCGGCAGCAGTCTCTTCAGCCGCAGCCTCTTCGGCAGCAGCCACTGCTTCTTGTTCCTTCTGTTGGCGACGTTGCTCGGCCGTCTCGCGTTCGGCCTCTTCGGCCTTCTCTTCGGCCTGCTCGACAATCCGATCGACCGTCTCTTCGCTCAGGTCGCCCATTTCCTGCAAGACATCCGGCTCGATCACCGACAGGTCGTCGTAGGACAGGAATCCTTCGCCGACAAGCTGCTCGGCCACTTCGTCCGTCATGCCGTCGATCTCCGAGAAACCGATGATCGCACGCTCGATTTGCTCGTCGAGCTCCTCGCGCGTCATGATCTCGATGTCCCAGATGCAAAGCTTGCTCGCCAATCGAACGTTTTGACCACGTCGGCCAATCGCCAAGGAGAGCTGATCCTCGCGAACCAAGACGATCGCCCGCCCAAACATCTTGCAGAGGATGACCTCCTCCACTTCGGCCGGCTGCAACGCGTTCGGGATGAACACCTGCATGTCGCCGCTGTATCGAACGATATCGATCCGCTCGCCCGCGAGCTCTTCGACGATATTTTTGATCCGGTTTCCGCGAACGCCGACGCACGCTCCGACACAATCGACCTTCTGGTCCGAGCTATGCACCGCCACCTTGCTTCGATGGCCCGGCTCACGCGCGATTGCCTTGACCTCGATCACGCCGTCGGCGATCTCGGGGATCTCTTGCTCGAAAAGGCGAGCAATCAGGTGCGAACGGGTACGGCTGAGGATCACCTTGATTTTGCTTCCCGCCTTTTTCACCTCGCAGACCGTCGCGCGGATCCGCTGGTTCGGATGGTAGGTTTCCGTTTGAATTTGTTCTGATCGAGGAAGAATCGCCTCGACATTTCCCAAGGCCACCGTCGCGGCACCACCGTCATATCGCTGGATCACCCCGGAGACCATCTGATCCATCTGCTCCATGTACTCTTCGTACAGGGCGTCACGCTCTGCTTCGCGTATTTTCTGGATCATGACCTGTTTGGCCGTCTGCGCTCCGATCCGCTCGGCGATATCTTCCGGCGTCAAATCGACCCCGTCGTGCGAGCCGGTGATCACTCCGGTCTCGCGATCGAGCTGGATCACGATGTCGCCATCTTCGCCATAGTGCTTTTTCGCGGCCGATAGCAGCGCAGCTTCGATTCCATCGAAGACAATATTCTTGTCGATTTTCTTGTCGCGATGGATTGCGTCTACAATCCGCAACACTTCGTTTGGGTTCATCGACTTCCTTTAATTCCGTTGAATGACTGTTATCTGGCCAAAACCCCTCCAACGGGCAATACATCATCGCAGGCGCAACCCCCCAGAAGGGCTGCCTTTGCGTGACAAATGTCCGAAAACTCTAGGGATTCAATACTTAACGCAATATGCAATCAGGTAAACATACCGGGCCGCATCAAAACTGTCAAGG
>JASFHG010000174.1:0-7449 GCA_050123355.1 Planctomycetia bacterium | reverse complement strand
GTCCTTCGCGTCAATTATAGTCCAGTAGGCAAGTGTACCATTTTTTCCGTGCAGAATCGAGATTTCCGACTCTTCGCTAGAAATAGGCCCAGACGCCAAGTCGGCATAATCGGAAGAATCGGCAGTGATTAACGGGAAATGGTGATCGATAAAGTTAGCCGTCGAGCCTGCTCGTCGTTTGGAAGTGTGAATTTACGTTAAGCGACGAGCAAGCTCGACGGCTAAGATTCCAAGTTTTTGGGATGAGCGCTAAAATATTACTTTTTTCGTAATATATACACCACGTCTTCCGTTTCGTTGTCGATTGTGATCGGGTCGTCGATGTCGTAGGCGAAATCGTAGGTCTCGACCAGCTCCAGCTCGGGCACGGTGGCGAAGAGCTCTTCGGTATGCTCGGCCAGGTAGATGCGGAAGACGATTTCGTCCAGCAGCCGGAAACTCTTGGTCGGGGTGAAAACGTCCAGCATCATGTTGACGGTCTCTTTGCGGGCGTCCATGTCTTTTTTGATTGACCACATCCGGGACGCGACAGCCAGGTGTCCTTTCCGTGCGGTCCAGCTTTCCTCGTCGACAGGATCGCCTTCGGTTGGCGTGAGGTGGAAGCCGAGCACGTACAGCCCGCCCGAGTTGAGCGAGTCGGCGATACATTGCAGATGGCCTTGAGCCTGCTCTTCGGTTTGGAGGTGACGGAAGCTGTTGATCGTGTTGAACGCGGCGTCGACCTTTTCGCCCAACTTGAAGTCGGACATATCGCCGACCATTGCCGAACGGGGGAAGCCGGCACGCTGGAGCCGGTCATTGCAGTAGTCGATCGCCTTCGGGTTCAGGTCGTTGCCCGCGACCTCGTAACCGGCTTGGGCGAACTTGATGAGCAGTCGTCCTGTGCCGCACGCCGGTTCGAAGAGCCGCTTCACCGGCCGCTTTGCATGTTTCTCGAACACCGCCTCCAGGAAGTCGTACTCCGCCTTCCAATCGGAACCGAAGAGGAGGTCGTAATATTTCGGATAGTTGTAAAGATTGTCGTTGATCGTTTCCATGGGGTCTTGCGAGGGGGCGAAAATGTTTATCGAAGTGGTCGTTTCCTATTCCGAACCAAAATAGGGCACGCTTTGCGGCCCAATTTCGGCTTGACAGAAACCACCTATTATAGACCAAACGAGCTTACTGCGAAAGAAGGCCGAAAGTGGCGAGCGGAGCGGTTTTTTACCGAATCATCGTGCGATTGCGGTTGGCGTACCACTCTTTCCAGCGGGCGACGATTTCGGCGGTCGTTTGCGGTTTGCGGTCGCCGGCGGCCGGGACCTCGTGGCCGACGGTCTTGGGGAGGGCGTTGAGGGCTGCGCGGCGGACGTTGAGGTGGTCGTCGAGCAAGTTGATCAAGAGCGGCGTGTAGCGAGGGTCTTCGAGCCGGCCGATCATCTCGGCCGTCTTTTGCCGGACGTTGGCGTCGCGGCTTTGGGCCAACTGCTTGAGAGCTTGTGCACCGTTTTCGTCTCCGAACGCGGCCAGGGCGTAGGCGACCTCGGTCCGGAGCTCTTCGTTCGACTCGCCGAGCAGTTTTTTCAGCGGTGCGATTTCTTTCAGGTTGAGGTTGCCCGGCATCGCTGCGTTGCCTTGTGCCAGACGAGCGGCGAGCGCATCGGTGTTTTGGTTTCCATCGAGCATGTTTTGCAGCGACTCGGTATCGCTCAATTTTCCACTGGCGACGATCGCACGGACGGCGGCTACTTTTACTGCGGTTTCCGGATCGCTCAGGACCGGTTTGAGGAGCGGGAAGTGATCGGGGCTGGGATGCGCGGCGAGCCACTCGCATGCGCGGCGTCGGATCTCGGCCGATTCGTGGCCGATCGCGATCCGGACCATCTGGAGCATCGATTCGCCATCGTTGTCGGCCAGGGCGATCAACACGCTTCGCCAGACCAGCGAATCCGACTCTTGAAGCATTTGTTCGGCCAGCCGGTCGAGTGCCAGGCGGGACGGTTTTTGATCGGCCGTCATGCGGATCAGCTTGGAGGCGGCCCGACGGCGGGTGAGGAGCGTTTTTTGTTGTGCGTTTCGTACGGAGGGCTTTGCTTCGATCTGCATTTGATAAAGGAGGTCGAAGGTCGGGTCGAGTTCCGGGAGGATCGTCGTGTAAAATTCTTCCGGCAGGTCTTGATGCTCTTCGAAGACCAAATATTCGAGCACGGCCAACGGATGGGGGCCCAGACCGTTGCGGATCTGTTGTCGGAGGTGGTATCGGTCGGCCGAGGCACAACGCGGATCGTTATGCTTGGCGATGAGCCGCTTGGCCCGGGAGACTAGCTCCGGATCGATGGCGACCGGCTGCGATGGGTTGTAGTCGACAAGGGTTGTCGGGTTGGCGACCGTTATGCCGAACGCTTTTTGGAACTCGGCGCGGAACTGGAGGATAGCCCGTTTTCGGACGTCGTCGGGGGCGTGTCGCGGGAAGTTTTTGGCCGGTTCCCACAGGGTGGCGAGCTGCGTAATCGCGTCCTGCCGCATTTGGAAGCTGAGGTGTTCAATTGCATCGAGCAGCAGGGGGCCTGACTGGGCCACCGGCCACGTTTTGATCGCTTCGAGCGTCTGTTGCTGGACTTGGATGCTACGGTCATGGAGCAGGTTGCCGGCGATTTGCAGCGTTCGATCACTGGGATTCTTGGGGAGCACTTCGGCCACGGCGAGCCGGACCTGCCACGATTCGTCCTTGGCCAGTGGGAGTGCCGTCTCGAACTGACCGGCTTGGGCGAGCGACCTGGCGGCCGCCGCACGGACGATCGTCGAGTTGCTTTTCCTCGCGTCCTGGAGTCGCTGGACGGCCGTTGGCGACCCGATCTTGCCGAGCGATTCGACCGCGGCGACCCGAACCAGATAGTTCATGTCCTTCAGGCCCGAGTCGAGGTATCGCATCCGCTCGGGATGGTCGTGCGTACCGAGGGCGTGCATGACGGCGGCCCGATTTCTCTCGCTTTGATCCGAGGCCAGATAGATCAACTCGTTGGGCAGGATCGTGCCTTGGCTTTTTTGCCATGCTTCGATGGCCGCGTGCCGAACGTGGGCGTCTTTGCTTTGGAGTGCTTTGATGAAACGCGCGTCGCCGGCCGGGTCGACGTGACGTGCCAGGCCGCGGATCAATTCCCGATAGAGTGTCGGGCTGGGCGCTTTCCCGCCGTCACCATATTCGTCGATCAGCTTTTGTACCGTCTGTGTGGAGGAATCGAGCGAGGCGAACGCTTCGGCCGCCGCCGCACGCAGTGGCATGTCGAGCCGTGGCGAGCGGATCGCTCCGAGCAGGATCGATACGCCCGAGGCGTCTCCCAATCGGGCCAAGCAGATCGCCGCATTGGTCGCCGAGATCGGGTTCTTTTTCTTCAACGAGATCCGGATCGCGCGATCATTTTCCTTCGGCCATGCCAGAATTTCCTCGATCTGCGGATGGTACCAATTCCACGGCACCTTGTCTCGTTTGGGGGTGGGCGTGCCGATCCAGCCGCCTTTCTTGGCGAGGATCGCTTCGACATCGTCGATCCGGAACGGGGATTCTTCCTTGGTGAAGAGGTTGCCGGTTGGGTTGTTCTGGGTGTTTTGTGTGGGAGTGGTTATGGCCGCTTGAGAATTAGACGGGTTTTCCGCGGCCGTTTGAGGTTTGTTCTTTTCGGGCGGAGTGTTGTGGTTATCTACATGCTCCGGCGGTTTCGGCGCTTCGGGCGAGTTCCAGAATGATCGGTTCAGGTCTTTGAACGATTGGCATCCGACAGTGGAACAGAAGATCGCAAAAAGCAGGGCCACCGGGCAGAGCCGGGCCACGATACCCGAGCGGCGCAGCGGCCCGCTCGACGTCGATCGCTTCCTTGCGTTATGCTGAAGTTTCCACATGCCGGACAATTCCATTTGTCTCTTAGGCTTGCTTTGGGTTAGTTGTGAACCGCGTTAACTTGGCGGATTTCCTCCGACGCCGAGCAGGTTGTCCATCTTTTGGAGGTCGAGTTTGAATTCGTCGATTATTTCTTCCGTGGCGACTCGGGCCGGCGGTTTTTCTCCCTGCATGAGGGGACTTGTCGGCAACATGTCTTCGGGAAGTAGCTCTTTATTGTCGAGCTTGCGGCACCAATCGTCGACCAACTTGTAGACCTTTCTGAGGAATTCCTTATCCTCGGCCGCCGGGGCCAGGCCGTTATTCGGGGCGGATACGTGTTTCTCGGATCCGCTTAGGGCCATTCGGATCGGGACCAGTTTGGTAAGCAACTGGTCGGGGGCGATGGTTCGGATCGGGTCTTTTTCGCACGCTTCGACTTCTTGGCGAACTGCTTCTGTCGCCAGTTCGGCAAGCGAGCGGATCGTGACCACGGCATTCGCGCCCGAGTTGGGAGTCAATTTGAGTTTACCCAACGAATTGGCTGCCACCAGGCGAAGGGTGTCAGGCTCGGTTTTATCATTGATGATTTTTGCCAAGACCGGTGCGACGGTGTTGATCTCGTCGCCGGTGGCGTAGGCGAGACCTTCCACGGCAGTGGTTCGGAACCATTGTTGACCTTTGCTGAGCGTTTGGCCCGGCGGCAACGTGGAATTGTCTGCTTGAGCGACCAAGACTTTGAGGATTTTTGGTCGGGAAGCCGCATCTTTGCTGAATCGAGCGTGGCGAATGATCCCGAGCATCGCTCCGAATCGGGCCGCGTCGTTTTCGTCTTGATTTTCGAGGAGAGGAACGAGTATGTCCAAGGCGCCCGGATACGGTTCGGCGTATCGTCGGGAAGCAATTCGCTTTGAATCCAAGCGGCCGATCATGACGGCGGCGTTGAATCGAACGGCCGGGTGAAACTTGGGTGAGGTTGCCATTGGTTTCAAATTTTCGAGGGCAATATCGCGAAGTGTATTGAATGCGTTCGCGTTCGTTGCCTTCGAAAAGGCATTTTCAAGACCGTTTCGTAAAGCGGGCAGGTTGTTTAGTTCTTCGGGGAGCGTCCATTGGGGAAAGAAATAGCCTTGGAAAAAAAGCCTTACTCGCTTTTCTTGTTCTGCCGAGAGATCCCTGGTGAGACTTTTCAATATCGCCGAGCGGTGGCTTCGGAGACTTTGTTTGATGGGCAACTGCTCATATTCCTTACCCCCCGTTAGGGCTACTTCTTGAGCGTTGCAAGGGATGGCCGTCCCTCCAAGCAGGAAGAGGCAGACGACGAGGATCAGAGAGCATGACCGGAGGTATTTCTTTGAAATTCGCAACATATTGTACTCAGTAACGCCTTGTTATTTATAGGCTTATGTGTTTTTTGGAAGGGTCTGCCGCAAGGCCGGGCCGCCGTTGCGCAAACCGACCGCAACCGGTTTATAGACCACCATTTATAGCCTACCAATAAACCCACCCAGGTGTCAAGATGTATCATCTGGCGGAACTGGGGTGAGGCGACCGGTTTTCAGGCGGTTTTCGCGGCCGTTTCTGCATGAAAGAGCCCCGGTTTTGAGACATCGAAAACCATTCAGTCTCGGCTCTTGCACCTTGTGAATCGTGGCCTGCTCCCCTAGAATAAAAAACTTCACGTCACAAATGTCGAGTGGGTATTTTGCCACTCTTTTTTATAGAATTCCCTTTTTACGAAAGATCTCCAAAACCATGGCACGAAAAAAGCATCCTCACGGGCTAGTTATTCTGTTCTTTACCGAGATGTGGGAGCGATTTGGGTTCTATCTCATGATGGGCATTTTCGCCCTGTACATGATTGAGCCAACCAGTGCCAAGTTTCCTGGCCTTGGATTTTCGGAAGCGAGGTCCGCGGACATCGTGGGGACCTTTTTGGCCTTGGTTTATCTGACGCCTTTCTTAGGCGGTATGTTGGCTGACCGAAAGATCGGCTATCGAATCTCGATTATCATCGGCGGTTGCTTGATGGGGACGGGGTACATCGGTCTTTCCTTGCCCGGGGAGCTTGTGAAGCCTTATGACATGATCGCTTTTTGGGGATCGTTGTTTTTGATCATTATGGGGAACGGCTTCTTTAAACCGTGTATTTCGGTTCTGCTCGGAAAGCTTTACGAGACAGACGAGTATCGCGAGCTAAAAGACTCGGGTTTCAATATTTTCTACATGGGTATTAATATCGGTGCCTTTTTCTGCAACTTTGTTGCCTCTTTCCTACGTATCAATTATGGCTGGGGTTGGGCTTTCGCTGCGGCCGGTGTCGGGATGTACGTTGGTGTCATTTGGTTCCTGTACGGTAACTTCCTGGTACCGAACCTTCGCAAGGCCGACAAGATCGCTCCGCCAAAGCCGGGCGAGCAGAACGTTTTGGTGACACTTGCTTGTCTATTCGGGCCCGCGACCCTTGCCGGTGTGTTTGGTTGGTTTGTGCCGGAGTGGTTGTTTGGCAAAGGTGCTCATTTGCTTGGATCGAATTCGGCCGACGCGTTTTTCGCGTTCAGTATACCTGTGGTCTTCTTCTTCTTTATTATTTGGTACAAGGCGAACAAGCATGAGCGTGAACCGATCGCTGCCCTGTTGGCAATCTATACCGTGGTGATCGTTTTCTGGGCCGTCTTCCACCAAAACGGGACGGCACTTACCTACTGGACGAAAAACTACACCGTTCGTTCTGTTGATGATACCACGGCAAAGGTTATCAATGTGGTCAGTGCCGTGGAGGAAGTTTCCACGATCGATCGGGAGAAGGAAAAAACCGATCCTCATGGCGAGAAGCTTGGTAAAGAAACTGGGGCTTCTTATTACTATGATAACATGCCTGAAAAGGAGTGGCCCAAGGGGAATCTGCCGACCTTTACGCGAGAACAACTCGAAAAGGCATATAAGTCCGACGAAAACTCCACGCTTGGAAAGCCGAGCGACATGGATTTCGATGACTGGAAAAAGCTTTCCGTGGATGAGAAATATGCGGTCGCCGGCCGTCCACGCGACCTCAAGGACGAGGACTGGAAGAAAGTTCCTGTCGAAGATCGGGAAAAGCACGGCTTCCTAAAGCTCTGGCCGACCGAACTTCAAGCGTCGATCAACCCGTTTTTCGTGGTCATCTTGACACCACTGGTCGTCGGGTTCTTTAACCTTCTTCGACGACATCAGAGGGAACCGTCCACGCCGGCCAAGATCGGTATTGGTTTGATCATTTCCGGTATTGCGGTGCTGATCATGGCCGCGGCGTCTTATTTCTCGGGCAGCGGGACGATGAAGACCGGTGTCGGTTGGCTGATCAGCTTCTATGGGATCATCACAATTGGTGAACTCTGCTTGAGTCCGATGGGGCTTTCGTTGGTGACCAAGCTCAGCCCGCCGCGTATCGTCGGTGTGATGATGGGTGGCTGGATGCTTTCTTGTGCGTTGGGTAACAAGCTCTCCGGGATTTTGGCCGGTCTTTGGGGATTTTTCCCGAACAAGGCACACTACTTCTTGGTGAACAGCGTCTTGATTCTCATTGCCGGGGGTGGCGTCTTCCTTATCTTGCCGTG
>JASFHG010000173.1:0-7457 GCA_050123355.1 Planctomycetia bacterium | reverse complement strand
CATTGCGGTCGACGAGGCAGGAAATGAATCCACGTTGAGCGACCCGCTCAGTGTGACGATCGAAACTGTCGCTCCCGCAGCACCAGCCACTGCCCCCGACCTTCAGGCGACCAGTGATTTCGGTATCAGCGACACGGACAATATTACCAACGATACGACGCCGACGTTTGATGTTGACGCTTCCGGTTATTACCGTATTTACCGCGATGGTGTTCGTGTTGGCGATGATTATCTGACGGCCGGCAGCTATACTGCACAGGAACTGACGGATGGAGAATACCAATATACCATTGTTGCCGTCGATCTGGCCGGAAACGAATCAGTACCCAGTCCGGCCTTGGCCGTAACCATTGATACGCAAATACCTTTTCAGAGTAGCCATCTCGTTTCGAAGCTGCTTGCTGATGGCGGTGCAGTTGGCGATTGCTTTAGCTACAGCGTTGCGATCGACGGAACCACTGCTATTGTCGGATCGGGTTACAACGATGGTATCAGTTCTGGTTACGCTTCTATTTTTGAACAAACCGAATTGGGTTGGGTCCAAGTTGCCGAATTAACTTCCGAAGTTTATGATGACTTTTTTGGCCGTAGCGTCGCCATTAGCGGTAATACTGCAATCGTAGGCGCAGTAAGAGACGGTTATTTTGCCGGTGCGGTTTACGTCTTTACTAAAACCGAAACCGGCTGGATTCAAACCGATAAACTCGTCGCCGATATTCGTCGTTCCAATGACTATTTTGGACAAAGTGTTTCTATCGATGGCGACACGATTGTTGTAGGAGCAAATCGAGGAGTCGGTATCTCTAGCTATTCGGGCTCGGCATACATTTTCGAACAAACCGAAACCGGATGGGACCAAGTTGCCAAAATCTTTGCAGATGATGGCGGAGCGTACGATGAGTTTGGAAGCAGTGTCAGTATCAATGGAACTACCATTTTGGTAGGAGCTCCCAGGAACTCTGCTTCGGGTACTTATTCGGGCGCCGCTTATGTCTTCGAACAAAACGGGACCGAGTGGGTCCAGGTCTCAAAGCTTGTTGCGGACGATGCCGTAATGTACGGCTTTTTGGGTCGTAGCGTTTCGCTTAGTGGTATCACGGCAATTGTGGGCGCCAAAAATCGTGATGCTGCTTATGTCTTTGAAAAAACCGATTCCGGCTGGGTCCAGCATGCCAAGCTGGTAGCTGCCGATGCCATGAGCGGCTCTTATTTTGGCTGCAGTGTTTCCATCGATGCTACGATAGCGGTGGTGGGAGCATATCGCAATGTGGAAGTAGGGGTTCCCACGGGTGCGGCGTATGTTTTTGAAAAAACCGAAACGGGCTGGAATCAAATCGACAAGCTCGCCGCTCCTGACGGTGCGGCAGAAGATTATTTTGGTTACAGCGTTGCGGTTAGTGGCCAGGCCATGCTCCTCAGCGCTTGTAGAGATGACGATAACAGCACCGATTCCGGGTCGGCTTATCTGTTCTCGAACTCACCAACGCTAGACCTGCAAACAGGCAATGATATCGAGAATATTACCAGCGACGTCACGCCGACGTTCGAGGTCGTTGCAACACCATATTACCGCATTTATCGCGATGGCGTGCAAGTTAGTGGCAATTACGAAACCGCTTCTACTTACACTTCCGAGGCCCTGCCTTACGGAACCTACGATTTCACTATTGTTGCGATTGACGCAGCCGGCAATGAATTGGCAACCGATACCCCTCTATTGGTAACCATTGCTCTTGCCGGCGATGCCAACCGTGACGGCAAAGTGGATGCATCTGATGTTACGGTTCTTGCCGGTAATTGGCAAGCTGGTGTTGGTGATGGACAAGCTGCAACTTGGCAAATGGGTGATTTTAATGGCGATGGGAAAGTTGACGCTTCGGACGCGACGGTCCTCGCCGGAAATTGGCAAGCCGGTGTGACTGAGTATATGACAGTCGTTTCGGATCCTGAACCGGAAACGACTGTCACAAAAACACCTACAAAGTTCACGCCGCCACTCGATGCGACACCGGGTATCGCTACGGTCCTGCGACGAAATTTGCTTCCTCCACGACAATACATGATGCCGATGCTCCACAAATCAAAGGACGCCGCTCTGGCTGAATCGACATGGAGCGAAAGTGACTACACGGCTATTGCCAAAGATCTGGTATTCGTTTCGGCGAAAAAATCAACGACAGCAAAAGACAAACTGTTCGCACAAGAACTCGACCCTTACGCAGACTTCGGGTAATCGAGCTAGCTACCCCTTTAGCGAAATTCCGTTGATGGCGGCGGCGCGTTCTTCGGTGGTGATTTTGGAGTAGACGTTGCTGGTGAGTTTGGGATCGGAGTGGCGGGCTAGTTTTTGGGCCATGATGAGGTTGACGTTGCTGCGGCAGAGGCTGGTGATGAAGAGGACGCGGTTGGCGTGGAAGTCGAGTATGCCGTTGGGGGTGGAGTATTTGAGGCCGGCGGACTCGCAGTCGTGTTTCATCATTTTGGCGGTGGCGCGGAGGTAGCCGCTGGGGGTGTAGAGAGGGAAGATGGGTTGGCCGGGCTCAGGGTTGGTGTGAGCGAAGTAGGCGCGGAGACGGGCGACGACATCGGGGTGGAGGGGGATTTCGTCGGTGCGTTTGTTTTTAGAATACGCTCCTTGGATGCGGACGATCGGCGTGGGGGCGTCGAGGTGGAAGTCGTCGATCGTGAGGCTGGCCAGTTCTTTGCGGCGCAGGCCGGTCATGGCGGCGAGGAGGTAGATGGTGGCACGGGTGGGACCGTCGACGCCTTGGACTTTGTCGGGGCAGGCTTCGGTTGTCTCGATGAATTTCTCAAGCGTCTCGACCGGGTTGGTTTTAGTACGTTTCGTTCGTACCATCCACCGGCAAAAGCTTTTGATGGCCACGAGGTGCGCATTGGCCGTCCTCGGGCTACGGTTTTTATGACCACGCCGTCCTTGGACCGGCTCGGTTTGAAGGCGGCGTAATGCCCCCAGCACGCCCTCGGCCGATAGGTGGCTGTAATGTGTCGCTTCGCAGTACTTGATCAGTCGATCGATATACTTGGCTGTCTGGTCGACATGCTTTGGATCGCCGCCCTTATCCTGCATGAATTTTTTGAATTCTTCGACGTGCTGCGACAACGACATCCTTGATGCTTTGCGCAGCCGCTCGGCCACCGGATCGATGATGCCTGCCTTGATCTCGGTGACACGTTTTTCACGCATGGATAAAACCTGACGGGCCGTCTGTTTGTCGGCGGCCAGTGTGTTCTCAATTTGAATAGCGCCATTCTGGTCGGTGTATTTCATATAGTACGTCTGACTCTCGACCAGCATCTGCCGACCGTCATCGGTCAAAGGCGATCGGTACTTTCGATGGTTCTTGCCGCCCCACAAGACCATGGTTCGATCACGATGCGTGATGATCTCCGCATTTTTCGGGATCGGCCGCTTCCGAACTCGTTTATAAATACTTCCCATACTCTATTGTCCTTTTTACTTTACGGACTGGCGTCCGGCTTCGTAGGCTTTGCGGAGGGCGTCGCGGATGCAGAGGACGCCGTGTTCTTGGAAGTCCCAAGTGTCCCAGCCCCGGGCCTCGAGCGTTTCGAGGTCGAGCTCTTCTTTGGCGATCGCCAGGAGGGTCGCGTCCCGTTTTTCGATCTGCTTTTGGGTCAGCGGTTTTAGTTGCTTTCCCATGGTTTTATCCTTGTTTTAAAGAGGTTTTGTTGACAACACGCCTGTCCGGCACGGACACATTAAGCCATGGACTTCGCAGGACATCAAGCGAATTCTGGTGATTTGGAGAAACTTTCAGAAATCTGGTGATAGGTGTCATGCCACCCCTTTACCATTGCGGATCCGAACCTCTGCAAGGCAAAGGTTCGGCTTTTGAGCGAAGTGGTAGCGTGGATAGGGCTTCTTGGTAAGTCTCGAGGAGCCCGAAAATTTTGTGCACTCGAAACAAACTCTGTCTAATAAGGCGATATCTTTTGCTGCCCTATCTTGCCTAAATCGCTACGGAGGACCCGTGGGAATTTTTAAGATAGATAACATTTGTACACTACTGATCACTTTAGAACTTCGTTGTAAATTGAGTATGATTGGTTGACTCAAAGTAGGCTTGGCTCTTTGGGAAATTTATTTCATGGGCCATCACCGACGATCGCACTGGCGGCCTTCTCGTGCGTCCATTTTGTTTAGCGACTTTCCACACGAATTTGATTTACGCGGCCACCAGTCGCGAACCTCGTACGTTTGACGCGGTGTTGCTTGGGGACGCAGGACTGCTGTTGCATTGTGAAATTGGTGATGTGCATAAAAGATCATTACTGATCACTATTGGTAATTGAGCCAAAGGAGGCGTTGCCAGCGGTTGGTTTTGGTCCGTCGGTGGCCGGGCAGTCTTGAGAGGCGGGCCGGGTTGCGGGTGGATGAATCGACGCCGAGCGGGATGAGCCATTTTTCGAATAGGCTATGTCTAATTTCGTGATCCCAAGCATCGCGGGTGGGCAGGTCCGCTTTGATCCAGGCGTGGATCGATTTCCCGCCCGAGTCGATCAGACAAGCGATATCGAGAAGCTGGTGGCGAAGGATACCGCTCCAGAACCGTAGCTGGTCTGCGTGAGTCATATCATCAAACTCGACAACTGCAAACAAAAATTGCTGAACTGCCGCACCGGTTGCCCTTTCGCCAAAACGCCATTACACAAATAAACCGTTCGATAATCACGGCTCATCAATTCCTGCATGGTTATATATTCAAATAGCGGTTTTGGTTCACCAGGTACAGGTTCCTTGATCAAAAATCCTCCTGCCCGAGCGAACCGCTCAAGATTTCCGCTCGGTGAATCATAGTTTGTGTTGTCCATAGAATATTTCCTTTTGTATTGCAAATCGAAAGGTCGGGATTTTTAAGAGCCTATTGGTCGACCGGCTTGCAGCCGGATTCAAGCCAGGCCACCAGCTCATCCCGCCGGAACCAAATCGCCGGTCGCTCACCTCGGCCGATCTTGATCGGTGCCGGTGCCAGCCCGCTTCGCGTCCACCTCCGCCAGGTCCGTGGCCGGATGCCGACAAACTCGGCCGCCTCGGATTCCGTCAGTAATGCCGGTAAATTTTTGCTACCACTCATCTCGCAAGTCCTCCTATGAAAAACCATCTTCTTGACACCGAGACGCAACGAACGCCTCTATATGTGGTGAGGTGGGACGGTCTTTGGCCGCATCTTTCTGCGTAGCGCATAAAAAAAGCCCGAAAAAAACGGGCTGAAAAAATTTTTGAGATTTTTTTAGGGCTGGACACTGAAGCCCCGAAAACGGCAAAACAAGCTTTTTGCTGCTACTCAATAGAGGTATCCTTTCATGCGGATTCCCATACTTACCGCGTCGCTTTTTCGTTCGAAGAGTCGGTATCCGCCAGAACTCGCAACCAATAGCGAGTAAAGGCAGCCCGCCGCTTTGGCGTGGCCGCCACCGTCGCGCAGAGCGTCCTTCATGTAGCTTACGATTGCCTCGCGGACTTCGACCGGCTCGCCGTTGAACTTGTCTGCCATTTTGGCAATATCTTGATTGGTCGCTCCCTCCGACTTCAACACGCTTATGATCGCCCTCGTCGTCACAACTCGCAGGCCGGCAATACGTGGGATTCGCGAGTCGAAGAACACCTCATCGGCTCTTGTAAGCCGTGCCGCTAGCGACTCCAGATAGTCACGTTCGTAAGACGAAGCTTTCCGTGACAACGGCGAGTCCGCAAAAATAGTGACCTTGGGTGAAGACGGCATCACTTCCGACCAAAAATAGGCCTTTTCGATTACCCGTCTGTGTATCCAGGAGGGCGTGTCCGAAATCCGCTTGAGCGGAGCTTTCGTGAGGCTCCTTACCGATTCCCTGGTGATCTGCGATAGTTTTTTGCCACTTTTTAACAGTGTTATGATCGCGTGAAAGACGGCCAGGTTCCGCTGATCCGGCGTCCTGCCGTCGGTGGCCAACCTACTGGCAACCGCCACCTTCCTGGTGGTTTTTTTCGTGTCGCCAGCCGCCTCTTTGTCGTCACTGGCTTTCAGCGAGTGTTCCTCTTGCCTCATAAAGAACGCCGTGGCGTCCCTTGCCATTACCTCCATCCCCAGCTTGACGATAAGGTTCCCGAAAGCCGCTTCACCTTTTTGCAATGCTTCCTGCTGTCCGTCAGGAAGGCTGTACCTCCACTCCCCCATACAGTCCGGCCACATGCTATCGGGCGTAAGGTTTTCATCATTGAGTCTGCCTTCGTCTCGATAAATCTCCCTGACAACCCTGCCGCATATTCGAAAGTCACTCGGGGCGATCCCCAGCTTATCCGCTTCGTGAGACAAGAAGTCGATCGATGCCGTGTACAGTTCCTCCCAGACCACCCGCAAGGTCTCTACTTGCTGGCCGGTGAACCCATTCGCGTGAATCCAGCGTAAGATTACCGGATATGCTCCGAAACAACCTGTCGCCACAAAAAAGCCGTCAAGGGATCGTATGGATACCCGTAGCTGTTCGTATACATCACCCAGAAATCTCATCGTACTTTGATACAGCCTGTCCCTGCGTCTTTTCGCGAAGGCCAGGAAGGCTTTTTGTGCCGCAACCCATTTTCTCGACCCCAGCTTTTGCATCGCAGAGACATAGCATCTGTAAGCCAAGAGCAGTTTGCCGCAAGCTACCGTTCCTTCTTTTTTTAGCTTGAAGTCGCTGAGCATATCGTAGAGCTCGTCGAAGACCCCCTTGGACGGGTCATCTACGTTCTTCTGGTGTCTGTATTCAATAAATTCTAAAAACGCGCCGTACGTGCATGCCGACAAGTCCGTTTGGCGTCGCGTTTCTTTTGCTTTTCCGTCACTCACTGAAATGATCCATCCTAAGCTGAAGACTAGGCCCACTCTCCGCGCGTACCGCGAGCGCAAACGCCGTTCGGACGACTTGGGAAAATGAACTAAACAAGAAACAATGAGAAAACGTTACCAGCGAGCGCACGCAAGAACGACCACAAAGAACCGCACTTCAGGCAAAAATCAGACCGTGGCGCACACGCAGAACCGCTTCCTCAGAAAATAGCGGCAAAGAAAACTCCTTATCGAGGGAGTACTACTTTGTCCCTCAACCAAAGGCCGACCTCAACGACCGAACATGCGCCACGCCACAAGCGAAAGAACCGCCGCAGCAACAATAACGTGAAATTAACAAAACTCCAACGATGCGTCAAGTGTTTTCTGGTAATTTCATTTCTCCCGGAGTCGCATTCCGGGAAATTTTGATCGTTATATTTTCAATTCTTCAGATTAAAACAACGCCGCCCCCACTTGTGGGTAGTGACAATACGTTCTATATTAATAGCCTGATCTCTTAACCGAAGTGACTGCGGTTACAAGCCAAAATTTGCAACGGGCAAAAATGGAAACTGCGTTCATCCAAACAATCTTTTACCTGATGCGATGGTAAACTCATCTGACGAT
>JASFHG010000172.1:0-7497 GCA_050123355.1 Planctomycetia bacterium | reverse complement strand
GGGAGTGGTTTTTCAAAACCTCGCTCGGTAAGCCCCGCAAAAAACCTTCGTAAGTTTTCTGCGTATTTACCATGGCTTCCAACGTGGTTCAAACCCACTTGTTCCCGGACGTCAGCAACCGAAGGTGCCGTCCCCCCCAGGTAAGACCAAACTGTCTTAGTTCCACTCCGTACACTCACCCCTACTGAGTAAAGCGGAACCCCCGAAAGCAGACAGGATGGCCATCGGCATGATCGCTTTGGGGTTTGCGTTTTGGCTCCGTTTTCGAGACACGACCGGTGTCCTTGGCGTGAGACGAAATCGGCGTTCGACCAAAACGCTACTCGCCTACCGGAGCAGGCACTTCTTCGGCCGCCGCTTTAGGCTCTTCCGTCGCTGCCGGCGTTTCAATGCCGGACAGTCCTTGTTGATATGCTTTCATGGCCGCCGCTTCACGGGCCAGCGGGAATTCCGGTCCGGCCGGGAAGTATTGTACGTCGTCGGTCAAATACCAGGGGCTGGGATGCATTTGGCCTGCCACATCCACGGTACAACCGGTCGCGCCAAAGCAGGCAAAAAGAGCGAAGACCAGTAAAATGCTTTGCAGCGAGCGACGTTTTTTCAAGCCGTTCATCCGCATCCTCCGTTTTCCATTTTGTGATAGACAATCAGCCGATCCGTCGGCCTGTCGATTGATAAATTCGTGGGGCTTCTTCGGGTGCATCGACGGCTCGGTGGGCCGATACACAATCTCTCGCTAAACCCTCCGAGCTGAATCCGCAGGGTTACCGCAAGCGCCCTTTTCGATACAGGTGCTATCGACCGTTATAATCGCCAAACTTTAACAGCCGACCTGTTTTTCTTGCCTGCTCCCTTCTAGCTCCTCACAAAATGGAAGAATGGGTAATATGCATAGAGTGATGACTGAGGCCGCCACCATAAATGTGAAAATAGAGAAGGATGATCGAGTGCTTTTAGCCGTCGAGCTTGCTCGTTGCTTTGATCAGAGGCTACCCTTAAACTTCCGTCCTTAGCTCCTCCAGGGCCGCCAGATGCCCCCGAGCGTTGCCGACCGCCTCTTCGACCAGCGGCACCAGACCGCTGTAGTCGGCCAAAGCCTGGGCCCCTTGCTGGAGATCGACGATCATCTGCTTTTGCCATTCGATCGCGATATCCAGAACCGTAGAGATTTCCAAATCGTTGAACGCGGTGAACTCGCGAGGGAACCCGCCGGGGTCGACCTGGGCACCGAGCCGGTGGATCTTTTCGATCAATCGCTCTGCCATTGCATGTTGGTCAGCCGCAACGATACCAACCCGACTGCACACGTTCTTCGGGTCGCGGATGCTCCACGGGCGGGTCGTCTCCAGATAGACCGGAAACGAGTAGAGCAGCACTTCAACCATACGATTGAGCACGCCGGCAGGATCGATTTCTGAAGGGTTCATATCTTACAACCTAAATAATAGGGCCGCGGCAGCTTCGGTCCAGGTAGCAAGACCGTTCCACCAAATACCCCATACGATCAGAGGCATGACCACCGCGAGGCAGAAGATGCCTTGTGGCGACCAGAGCTGGATGATGACAGGCGGGCGATCAACGGCCGGTTTGTCGAGCATCATCGTCTTGACAATTCGCAGGTAGTAGAATAGGCTCAGAGCCGTGTTCAAAACGCCGATCACGACCAGCCAGATCAAGCCACCGTCCCAGACCGCCGCAAAGGCGACGAACTTGGCGGCAAATCCGGCAAATGGCGGAAGGCCGATCAAGCTGAACAACACGATCGCCAACACGACCGCCAAACCGGTCGAGTGACGAATCAAACCGGCCAGAGTGTCGATTTCTTCGTCTCCGGCTGCATTGCGTACAAACGCGACAAATGCGAACGCGCCGAGGTTCATAAACAGGTAGACCGTGATGTAGAACAATAGGGCGGAGACTGCTTTGCTGGCTCCCACGGCGCTACCGGGGTCGCCCATCATCACGGCGACCGCCGCGACCGGCATCATCATGTAGCCGGCGTGAGCGATTGTCGAGTAGGCCAACAGTCGCTTGAAGTTCGTCTGACCATACGCGGCCAAGTTGCCGAACGTACAGGTGATCACCGCCAGCGTGCCGATAAGGATAACGATGAAGTGTCGGACCGGTGCAAGAGCTTCGAGTCCTTCCGCGTTGGGTACATATCCGAAGCCCATCACCAACCGGAGCAAAAGACCCAGCGCGGCCGCCTTCGAGACGATCGAGAGCATCGCACCGACTTCGGCGGTCGCCCCTTCGAATACGTCGGGCGCCCAGAAGTGGAACGGGACGGCCGAGAGTTTGAACGCGACGCCGACGGCTACCATCAGGCCGCCGAGGGTCAGGACCAGTTGTCGCTCGGCGAACAGACCGGAGTCGGTCCCGGATTGAAGCATATCGGCCAGTAAGGTTCCCATTGTCGGCAGGTGAGCGGTCCCGAGCGCCCCGCACAGGAGGCTGATCCCGTAGAGCATCACGCCGGCCGCCGCAGCACCGTAGACCGCGTATTTCAAGGCCGCTTCACTTCCGACACGTCGACCACGCAGAATCCCGGCCAACACGTAGCTCGGGACGCTCGCCATTTCCATGCCGAGGAAGATCATCAACATGTGATTGGCCGAGACCATCAGGCACATGCCGATCACCGCCCCGAGGACGAGCGTGAAGAACTCGGTCGCATCCTCGGGTTCGGGGACGCCGGAGATCTGAGTGAACAGGGTAAAGAGCACGGTGAACCCGAGTAGGATCGCTCGCAGGAAGACCGACAAACCGTCTTGGACCAACACTCCGGTGAAGAGCTCGGTCGTCCCGGTGTTCTCACCCAAAAAGTTCCAAGGAGCCAACAGGTAAAACGCCCAGATCGATCCCAGCGTCGTCACCCAGAATGGGCCCATCTTCCAACGCGGGACAAGCATCCGCAGGAACAAAAGGACGACGATCAGTCCGCAAAGAACCAACTCGGGTCGAAACGCGGTCAGCGAAGGACCGATATCTTCAATCGTGTTACTTAGTAACTGGTAAAAACTCACGGTTATAACCACTCCTAAAGGTCGGTGGTAATCATGTTGTGCAAAATGGAACAACTACGAAAGGTGACATGCTTTTTTCGTGTCTTTAATGATTTTCGTGGTTGTTTTAAATCTTATTTTACTTCTACAGCGTTGTTGTTTGCGTTTGCTTGATCCGCTTCGGCACGGAGAGCGGCCGCTTGTTGTTCGGGCAGCTCGACGTTCTCCATCCAGGTCTTCAAGTTGTCGACCGTTTTGCTGACGCTCGGTTTGGTGTAATCCAATATGGCACGGGGGTACACGCCAAAGAGAATCGCCAGGGCGACCAGCGGGGCACCGATCGCGATCTCGCGGCCGGTCATCCGGGTGATCGACTTTTCGTGGGGACCCTTATATTCCGGCCCGAGGTAAACCCGTTGGATGGTCCAGAGGATATAGCCGGCCGTCAGGATCACGACTGACGCGGAGATCACCGCGAGCACCATGCTGTACTTCCAGACCGAGAGCACGACGAGCACTTCGCCGATGAACCCACACAAGCCGGGCAGACCGAGGGCCGCGAAGAAAATGACCAGGGCCATCCCGCTATACACCGGCATCCGGCTGAACAGGCCGCCGAACTGGTCCAGGTCGCGGTGGTGGACCCGTTCGTAGATCACACCGACCAGGAAGAACATCCCGGCGGAGCTGATCCCGTGGGCGATCATCTGGAACATGGCACCGTTCATGCCGAGTTTCCAGTAGTCGGCGTTCATGTTCGCGGCACCGATGGACCAGACGCCGATACCAAGGACGACGTAGCCCATGTGGCTGACCGAGCTATAGGCGACCAGCCGCTTGAAGTCCTTTTGGGCCATCGCGGCAAACGCACCGTAAACCATACTCAACGCACCCAGCCCGCAGACGAACCAAGCCAACTCGAACGCGGCTCCAGGACAGATCGGGTAGCAGATTCGGATAATACCGTACCCGCCCATCTTCAAAAGCACGCCGGCAAGGATCATTGATATTGGAGTCGGGGCCTCGACGTGGGCGTCGGGTAACCACGTATGGATCGGGACCGACGGGACCTTCACGAGGAAGCCGATCAACAGCAGCAGAAACGCCCACCACTCGATCGATTTCCCCCAGAGCAGATCCGCGCGGAACGGCGAGTCTTTCATCTGGCCCATCTCGGCCAGGGCGAGCAGATTGAACGTATGGACCTTTTCGTTTGATCCGGCGTTGACAGCCTTATCTTGGAGTTCCTGACTGATATGGCAATCCGCCATTTGTTGCGGAGTGAGTTTCCCCAGGTCCGAAGCGAAGTAGAGCATCAACAGCGCGACCAGCATCAACACGCTTCCGACGAGCGTGAAGAGGAAGAACTTGATCGCCGCGTACTCACGCCGCGGCCCGCCCCAGACGCCGATCAGGAAGTACATCGGCAGGAGCATCACTTCCCACAACACGTAGAAGAGGAAGAAGTCCAACGCCATGAAGACGCCCAACATGCCGGTCTCCAGCAGCAGGAACAGGACGCAGTAGGCCTTCACATGCCGGTTGATCGAGAAGCTGGCTCCCATCGCCAAGAGGCAAAGGAACGCGGTCAACACGACCAGCGGGAAACTGATGCCGTCGATACCCATGAAGTAATAAATGTTGAACGACGGGATCCAGTCGACGCTGAACGCTTGTTGCATCTCCCCGGTGCCGAGGGCGAAGTGGACTGTCTCGGCCGTCTTGCCGATCGGCAGGGCGATCCAGATCGTCAACAAGAAGACGACCGCCGTGACCACCAGCGAAAACAGCTTGATCAGGTTCGTCGTCCAGCGTGGCATCAGGCAGATCAACAACGCGGCCACCGCCGGCAAAAACACGAGCACGCTCAGAACCACTTTCGGGCTATCCAATGAAAACATCTTTTCGACTTACTCCTAGTATTTTGGTAGGTGCTGCCGCACCAATAGGTTGATTATCTTTGTTAGCCCGGCCGCGTGCGGCCGGTTTGGATTTTTGGGCGATTTATCCCCAATACAAAGTTGTAAATACAAATAAAGCGATCGTCCCGACTGCGATCCACATGACATACGCTTGCAGGTTGCCCGTCTGGATCCGTCGCAGGTGAAGACCGGTCTTGTAAAAGAAATTTCCGATACCGTTGACCGTTCCGTCGACAAAGACCCGATCGATCCATCCGTCAAGGCTCGATACCCAACGCATAAATCGGGCCGAGCCGTCGGCGATCCAGTCGATTCCCTTTTGGTCGACCATCGAGACCGCGCTGGCGACCGCCATGACCGGACGGATGAAAATCGCTTGGTACAGCTCGTCGAAGTACCATTTTCGTTTCAAGAACCAATAGATCGGGAAGAACCGCCGCCGTCCGTCGTCCGGATCGAGCAGGTTCAGGCCGTAAAACGCACCGGCCAGCAGGAAGCCGGTCAGGGCGGTGAAAAAGGCAATGAAGCTGACCGTATCGTGTACCGTTGGATTATGGCCATGCCCTTCTTCTTTGCTGATTTCTGACGGATGGACCACCGTCGGTGACTCTAGGCCAAGCTCCACGCCAGACGGCCGAGCCTGGTCCAAAAGCGGGCGAGCACCGAGGCCGACAAACGGGATGTTCCAGCCCGCGACCACCGCGAAAGTAGCCAACACGATCAGTGGCATCACCATTGAACGGGGTGATTCGTGGGCATGTTCGTAGGCGTGTTTATTGCGGGGTTCGCCGGTGAACGTCATGAACCAGAGCCGGAACATGTAAAACGCCGTGATTGCCGCACCGCTGGCCGCGGTCCAGAAGAGAATCGTGCCGATTGTTGGGTTGAAGTTACTGAATGCAAAAGCCTGGGCCAAGATCGAGTCCTTCGAGTGATAGCCGCTGAACCCGATCAACAGCGGGATACCGGCCCCGGAGATCGCCAGGCAGCCGATCAACATCGTGTAAGCCGTGTAGGGCATCTTCTTGAGCAGCCCGCCCATCTTTGGCATCTCGTTCGTGCCGCAGGCGTGGATCACCGAACCCGAGCAGAGGAACAGCAGGGCCTTGAAAAACGCGTGCGTGATCAGGTGGAACAGGCCGGCGACCCAACCGCCGACGCCGAGGGCCAGGGTCATGTAGCCCAACTGGCTCAGTGTCGAGTAGGCCAATACCCGCTTGATGTCGGTCGCCGTGATCGCGATCGTCGCCGCCATGAAGAGCGTGATCGCTCCGACGATGGCGATGACCAGCAGGACCTCGGGCGTGAAGGCCGGATAAAAGCGTCCGACCAGATAGACACCCGCCGCGACCATCGTCGCCGCGTGGATCAGCGCACTGACCGGCGTCGGACCCTCCATCGCGTCGGGCAACCAGACATGCAGCGGGAACTGGGCACTCTTTCCAATACAGCCGCAGAAGATTCCGATCCCCGCGAGCATCAGCAGCCCGTAGCCGTAGCCCGAGGTGCGCCAGTTTTCGACCTTGCCATCAATGATTTCCTGAGCCGCATCTTGGTCGGGTGCCGTCAGCCGGATCTGAGCCACCTCGTCCTTTGCCGAGGCGAGGACCATCCCCTCGGGCGTCTGAAGTTCATATCCACTGTCGGCAGGCCGGACCTGCTCGAAGATCTCGCCGAACGAGAATGTGCCGAGTGTGGTGAAGATAACCATCAGGCCGATGATCATGCCGAAGTCGCCCACGCGGTTGACGATGAACGCCTTGTTCGCCGCGTTCGAGGCCGATTTCCGTTCGATGTAAAATCCGATCAGGAAGTAGGAGCAGATGCCGACCAGCTCCCAGAAGACGAAGACCATCGCGATGTTGCCTGCGATGACCAGGCCCAACATGCTGAAACAGAAAAGGGACAGGTACTGATAGAATCGGTAGAATCGTCCGGCCCGGCGGAACGGCTTGCCGTCGCTGGTCTTGACCTGGGGATCGGTTACGCCGCCGAGCTCTTCGTGCATGTAGCCGAACGAATAAAAGTGGATACAACTCGCGATGATCGTGACCATCGTGAACATGACCAGCGTCAACGCGTCGATGTAATAGCCGATCGTGATTTCGAGGTCGCCGAACGCGGCCAGCGTGTACCAGTTGCCATCGATCGGAGCTACCGGTTCTTTGCCATGCTCCTGATCCTCACCATGCTCTCCGTCCTTGTGGACCGCCTGGTCTTCGGTCATTTTGTTGGCCGAGGGCGAGTGTCCTTCGCCCGTCACCGGTGCCGGATGCTCCGGTGTCATGGCGATATCGGTCTGTACCTCACCGTCGTGGTGGTGTTCACCCTTGAAACCATACTCCCCGATCCAGATCGTCAGGCTGAACAACGAGAGGACCAGCGAGGCGAGGATTGCTCCGGTCGCCAGGTAGCCGGCACCGACCCCACGCCGCCCCATCTTCGGACCGAAAAAGACGATCAGCGTAAAAGAGACCAACGGCAAAAGCCAAGCCAGTCCGAGTAAGGTTGGAAGGTAACTTATATTCATCGTTTAAACTCGGTTATATTTATGTACGAAAAACGTTGCT
>JASFHG010000171.1:0-7511 GCA_050123355.1 Planctomycetia bacterium | reverse complement strand
AAGGGGCCGGGCGTCATCACGCATATCTGGTTCACGATCAACCAGTTCACGACCCTGTTCGGCGAGCCGCCGCGCGGTCATGCCCAGAAACGCGAGATCCTGATCCGCATCTATTGGGACGGGCGGGATAAGCCGGACGTCGAAGCGCCGTTTACCGATTTCTTCGCCCAGCCGTTCGGGAAACATGTCGCGGTGAACAGCGCCCCGATCATGGTCGAGGATGGCGATTCGTACAACTGCTACTGGCGGATGCCGTTCCGCAAGTCGGCCCGGATCGAGGTGGTCAATCAGAGCAAGCGTCCGATCCGTGCGTTGTTCTACGCGGTCGATTGGATCAAGAAACCGTCGCTTCCGAAGAACACGATGAATTTCTGTGCTCGGTATCGGCAGGAGTTTCCGACGAAGCTCGACCCGACCAGGAAGGATAGCGAGTACCTGATTCTTGACACTGAGGGGGCCGGTTACTACGTCGGAACGGTTCTGTCGGTCCGCAGCCGAAGCCCCGACTGGTTCGGCGAGGGGGATATTCGCATGGCGATCGACGGGGAGAAAACGCCGTCGATTTGGGGGACCGGCACCGAGGATTATTTCCTCTCGGCCTGGTGTTTGAAGGAGTGCTCGACCCCGTACTTCGGGACGACCTACTTGAGTCACAAGGCACAGGACGTCGGTCAGATGTCGTCCTGCTATCGCTGGCATATCCGCGATCCGATCGTCTTCAACAAGGGGCTCCGCGTGTCGGTCGAGATGATGGGCTTCACGAATGCCGACGAGAATCCCGAGCACAATCCGCGCAAGTACGACCAGCGCGAGGACGACGTGTGCAGCATGGCCTACTGGTATCAGATCGGGCCGAGCAAGCAGTTCACCAAAACCACCACGGCCGAGGAGCGTAAGTATCCGTGCCTCGACCCGATCATCGCGTGGGGCGAGGACTTCGCGGCCGATAAGCATCACGGTCGTGGAACGGCCAAGATGTGGGGCCCGCAGTGGTACTGGGACACGGATCAAGTATTGAAGTTCGTGCCCGAGTCGATGAAGGACTCGTGGATGGAGCTTTCGTTTGACGTGAAGAAGAAAGAGCCGTATCGGCTGGTGGTCGTGCTCGAAAAAGCGCCCGACGGCGGCATCTATCAGCCGTACCTCAACGGCGTGAAAATCGGCGAGCCGATCGACCTCTATCAGGCCAAACCTCGCTACCAAAAGCAGCCGGTGGTCGACGACATCAACCTGATGGACTTCTGGCCCGAGCCGGGCAAGTACACGTTCCGGCTGGAGTGCGTCGGCCGCAACCCGAAATCGAGCGGCACCTCCCTCGGCATCAACTCCGTCCGCCTCCGCGAACGCCGCCCCCGCGTGAAGGAAGCGGAGTTCCTAAAAGATTACGACTGGCGCAAAAAACCGGTGCTTATCGATTTCCGAGTGAAGAAAAAACCGGAGTAGAATAATTCGCCGGTTATTGCCATCGTTAGCGGCGGGGCTTGTCCCCGCGTGTTTTAGAAAGTTCACTGACAAACCACGGAATACACGGACCACACGGAAAAATACTTCCGTGTGGTCTGTGGTTTTTTATATAGTTGCTATTCGGGGTATCACTCGCGCAGGTAAGCCTGTTCTTTTCCAACTGGGCAGATACTTGATCACCCCCGCGAAGTGGCTATAATCGCTGGGGAATGGCCCGTTCGGGCGGGTGTAGAGAACTGGACTGCCATGTCGCAGCAGGTTAATCGGTCTAAGTAGGTGAAAGGACAAAAATGAAGAGGATAATCATCATGGGTTTACTGTCATCGGTATTTACTATCTTCGGTTGTGATAAGAAACAAGAACAACCGGAGGTGTCCAAGCCTCACGAAATCCGAATTGATACTCCTGATGGTGAAGTGGTTGCACAAGCCACCACCGTTGAGCCAACTCCACAGACAGTCACTATTGTTGAGAGCGACGATTTGTCGTGGCTGCAATCTCTCGGCGCGGATGGCCCACAATTCGTCTCGCATTATGTCCCGAATGTGACGGAACCCAGTCTCAAGGACTATGATGCTGCTTTCCGGGCATGGCAACAGGATTCTTCACCCCCATACACTGATCAACAAGTAATTCAAATTATTGGTGGCTACCTTGGCAATAAATGCATTGCTGATTTCGACATGGAATGGGTGACCGTAACGGATGAATATGGAACCGACCATGCAGTCCGCAGTACTAAGGTTGAGGTTATGATTTTTCCGTTCTCAACAGTCCTCAAGCGAATCGAAGACAAAAAATATGATTTCGTACATGGCGTGTATTATACACTCAAGGAATCGCTAAAAAACGGTGGGTACAAAGCACGGGAGAAATAGATACTCATGGACAGTTTAACTCTTTATGTAAGGAAGCAAGATGATTCCATCCATTAGTCATGTTAGGCGTCTAAGTATTTATAGAGATGGAGGATCGTTAGGCGTTTCGTTTGGCAGCATGGATGGTGAGGAATGTACGCTACAATTTCCTATAAATTGTTTTCCGGAAAAAGGGGAAAGTATTACTCTAAGGAGCTACAAGTCTCCTATTATCAAAAAATATACTAAATCCGAATACTTTAGCCCGACAACCGGGTTAACGATACCACGTTGGGAAGAGAGGCGTATCGATATTACTTGGGATGAAGCCCGGGAACTGCTTGCGTTGCTTGACGTAACCAATCTGAAGTCAAACGATCTTTGGATTTATGATGCGATGAAAGATATTGCCGCAAATGAAGGCGCAATGAAGAATTATTTTTGAAATCGCGGAACAGCAAAACGATAGGTGAGGTCAGAATGAAATCGCCTTTGGATCATCCTTGGATCACGGACGAATTTCCGTCCACTATTCGAGATTCTATTCGAGTCTGCATGAAAAATGCGGTTGCTATGGTCGAAAATGATTTTCCTCCCGATTGGATTATCATTCTTGACGAACTCGGGCGTTTCTTTTATTCACGAACCCGGGTGGTCGTTGCCGAGGACACAACCATTGATTTTGAACCAGATATCGGCGATTCCCCGAGCACAACGATTTTAACGGACGAACCATCTCGGCAATTGGATGAAATTCTTGCTCACATCGAACCGGATACGAACCTTGACGCTAGCAACAATGTGATCGATGGGTCTCCTTGTGCGGTTGCAATAATAAACGGCAAATCCAAGTGGGTCAGCTTTGGCGAATTCAATTTGGCAGGAATGCCGTCAGACGAGCTACTTAAACTTGGACCACAGATCGCTATGTTTCTGAGGGCGTTGTCGCAGGAACTCAAAAAAGCATGACCGAAGATCAAACCGTAACGAAGTTGATGGAAATAGCCAAAATGGTCGGCTATGGTGAAATACCACCATTTCAACACGATGAGTGCTTTACGATAGGTGCCTTTGATTTGATCATACCCGATCGCGAAAACCGGACAAAGAATTTTTCTCTTCTTTCCTCAATTTGTGCCCGTTATGAAGAAGTAAAACCAGACAAAAGATTCCTGAAGGGGTACATATGTCTTTTGGATCGATTGGCGTATGCAACAAACACTACCGAGAAGCCGGAAGGAATGGGAAAAATCATGGAAGAAAATCCTGAGGAAACAAAGTCACTTCGGGAATGGTATAGGAAATTATAAGCCGGGTGGGCATGTCCATGATCTGGCAATTGGGGAAAATGAAAAATGAGTTGGGACGTTTTGTTATTCAATTTTGAAGGTGATCCGCCTAATTTTGAAGAAGTGCCCGATGATTTTAGACCTCCTTCAATGGGAGATGCTCAAGCAGTACGTGAAGCAATCGACAAGGTGGTTCCAAATGTTGATTGGAGTGATCCTGCATGGGGCATTGTAGAAGGAAATGGATGGTCCATAGAATTTAATCACCAAGAAAATGGTGATACGGATCAAGTGATGCTGCATGTACGGGGCGGGGGAAATCCAATTACCACCATTGTTAATTTATGCAAGGCAAACAATTGGTCCGCTTTCGATTTATCTACAGGAGAATTTATTGACCTATCAACTCCTTCTGAAGATGGTTGGGTAGGGTTTCAAGCCTATCGGGATAAGGTGTAAGAGGGTTTGCAGAGAACCAAAAAAAGCTGATCAAGACTTATTTTTATATAGGCGCTGGGGTATTGTTGATTATCATTGTTCTAATTTTCTGTATTAAAAATTGTTAGAATTGAACAAACGGATACTGAATGCAAAATGATAGGAAGCCTCGGCGGGGCGATAGCGAGAGAGTGGTTCCTTTCGCTGTCGCCCTTCCAGGGTTTTTTGTTGTTTGGGACTTGTTTTCCGGGGGTTGCCACCCCCGGCTACGCGATGACGCCCCTCGCGGGGCTGTAAAAATCAGCGTCGATTGGCGAAGATTAGTGTTCCTTTTTGGAGTGCGGTGACTTGTCACCGCTTTGGATTTTAAGCTATCGTGGTGGTATCCAGAAAGGAATTTTTCTATTGGTTTCCAATTGTGTTCCCGTTCGTTAGCCGCGAGACTTTATGTCCGCGCTCTTATAACCGATTGAAACCACGTTGTGTTATTGTGTGAAACCATTTTACACGGAACATTCAATCATTTACCGCTATTCCGGCAAGAGCGCGGACATAAAGTCGCGCGGCTAAGGGACACGAATCGAAATGTTTCCCGAGCCTACGGCACGTAGAAGCCGGCGGAGAGGTAGCCGAACCAGTGTTTTAATGAGCTGGAGGTGTGGGGCTTTAGGCCGGGGAGTTTCGAGGGGGTGTGGCTGTCGGTGTAGCTGTCGCCGTATGAGAAGGGGTGGCCGAGCAGGGGCTTGTCGGGGGTTGATTTTTCCATGACGTGGTGGATGGTCAAAAGGCCGAACGGGATCGTGTACTGACCGCACCAGACGACGTTGCCGTAGTCTTTGAAATCCTTGCCCCAGAGCTGCTCGGTCAGTTTCTTTAGCTTTGTGGTCGTGATCGGGCCTTGGAGATAGGTTTTCATGAGTTGCCGGTCGTGGGCTGTCGCCTTCTCGTGGGCCGCCGCCCCTTCGCCGAAATGGAGATTATTAAAGTCCTTGCCGTAGTGGTTCGCGTCGGCCGAGATGAGGAAGAAGATGTCGCGGCCCGGCTCGAGGTGGTTTGATTTCATGTAGGCGGTCATCGCGTCGGCCAGTTTCGCGGAGACGGTCTCCATCGTGTCGAACGACATGGCGGTGACCAAGATCGGCGTGATCCGCACGTCTTTTTTCGCGTTTTGCAAAAACGGGAGCAGGCCTTCGATCGAGTGGTCCATGCGGTGGGCTTCATCGCTGACCATACAATACTTCGGGCCGAGCTGCTTTTGAAGATACTCTCGTAGCGGCGAGACGCGGATCTTGCCGTAAGGGCCTTGCCAGTCGGTGTACGTGTCGAAGATCAGCTTGTCCTGCGGCTGGCCCAGCTTCTCGCGAGTCTTCCGATGCGTGACGCCGAAGATGACGACCTCCGGTGCCGTGATCTTTTGATACAGCGGATAGTAAACCCGGCCTGCGACCCGATAGTCGGCGTGCGGCGAGATGCCTGCGACCAGCGGCGGCAGATCTTTCGTCGACTCAGGAGCAGTTTCTTTTAGCGACGCAACGAACCGATCCATTTGTGTCGCATCCCAGCAGTACCCGGACCGATCCCGGACGGGCCGCGTTGTGGTTTCCTCGGCGTAGGCGGGAATTGCCACACCGGCCAGCATGACGAAAAGCGACAGTATCTTCAAAGTCTTCATAGGACCCATTAGAGCAAATCCCTAGGGCGAATTCAAGTTATGGAACGACGGTTTTTGCCCGGAAATCCTGCCGATAAGGTTGTCGTAAGCCATTTGATACCTGAAGGTTGCGGTCCTTCTTGTATACGGCATGTGCCTGCGGTAGAATGATGTTGTCCCACCTATAAATCCCTCATAATTCTTCAACACCAAAGGCTTCTGGCATGTTCTGCAAGAATTTTCTTACGAAGTGGTTTTTCCTATCTGTCATCGCGTTTGGCTGGACTTTGACTGCCACCATCGGCTTTGCTGCCGAGCAGCCTGATACCAAGCGACCGAACATTGTCTTTATTATCTCGGATGATCATGATAACGAGCATCTGGGATTTATGGGCAACTCGCAGGTGCATACGCCGACACTGGATCGGTTGGCCGATTCAGGCACGGTCTTTACTTGTGCCCATCTGACGATGTCGCGATGCCATCCGACGCTTGCCAGTTTTCTGTCGGGCCGCTGGCCGCATCAGACCGGCATCTATTACAACTATGGCAGCAAGCGACTCGGTCCGGAAAATTCGTTGCCTTTGTTGCTCAAGAAGGCGGGCTACGCGACCTATGTCGGTGGCAAATATTGGGAAAGACACCCACGCAAGTCGGGATTCACTCATGGTGCCGACAGGGCGGCCAAGACGTTTGTCCGCAAAGATCAGGACGAATTGTTTCGGTTTCTCGACGAGTTTGCCGGCAAGAAACCGTTTTTCGTCTGGTGGGCACCTTGTCTTCCGCACACGCCTCACAATCCACCGCAAAAGTACCTGGATCTCTTCAAACGCAAGGAGATCAAGATCCCCGACTGGTATAAGGGCAACAAGAAGGCGTTTCGCAAGAAGGAGCACAAAAGTTTCGCGATGGAGGCCTGGCTCGACGACTCGCTCGACCAGCTCAATAAAAAGTTGAAAGACTTGAAAGTCTACGACAACACGATGTTCGTGTTCGTGATCGACAACGGTTGGTGTAATGGTCTGGTGTCGAAGGGATCGCCGTTTGAAAAGGGTTTGCGGACGCCGATCTTCTTCACGTTGCCCGGCACGATTCCGGAAGGCAAGCGGTTCGACGGGCTGGTCAGTACGCTGGATCTCTATCCGACGATCCTCGACTATGCCGGAGTACCGGTGCCGAAGACCGCCGCCGGCCGTAACCTGCGCCCGACGATCAAGGGCAAGGAAGACGCGACTCGCGACGTTCTGTTCGGAGCGATCTATCCGTCGACGGCGACGAAAGGGGATGAGCGGCCCGAGCGGGATATATACGCGTTGTATGCCCGAACGAAAAAGTGGAAGTACATATTTTATGTCCAGGGTATTAACGACAAAGGAAAGAACAAGAAACGCTTGCGGATTTACACCATCCTGACCGACTTCCCGACGCGAAAGAAGGGGGACGAGGATCTCTACGATCTCGAGGCCGATCCTCACGAGTTGAACAATTTAAGCGCCAACCCCAAGCATAAAGCCCTTATGGCCGAGCTTAAGAAGAAGGCTCTCGCCTGGTGGGCCGAGACGGGCGGGAAGCCGCTGGATGTCGAGCCGTAAAAGCGTTCGGTCCAGGTTTTCGCAAAACCAGGTGATTTTACGGAAAAACAGACCTTCAGAGCCTGTTTTTTGTAGCAATTCGGCTCTTGATTCGCGCGGACCCGTACTTTAAACTATTATATTTAGATAAGCTCTGGTTCAGGCCCGTATAATGACTTTGTGGCCGCACGGGCCTTTTTGCTTGCGCAGGACCATGAGTCTCTAGCACGAAAATTTCCTA
>JASFHG010000170.1:0-7521 GCA_050123355.1 Planctomycetia bacterium | reverse complement strand
ACTTTCATAACCTTCCAGCACAACTCTTACGATATAAACCGTAAAGAGCGTCAATAACCCGACGGCGCCAAAAATTAAAATTGAAATTCGCATGTTAGCCTCGAAAGGTCCCAAAGATTTTACGGAACCAGCTTCACAACTCGACAATCACAAAATATCACATGAGATACAATGGTCCAGCAAGGAAGCTGTTTCTGGAAGTGCGTTGCCATTCTTTTCAAAAAAGAGCAGCTTGCAAATCATTCTCGGTAACCTAAAGTCGTAGTTCTTGCATCCAGTTTTTGGCATCGCATCAAAATTCCGTTGGGCAATGCCGACACAATTCTCGAAAGCTCTACTCAGAGTTCTCAAGTCCTATGAATATTTGTCCTTACTTGAATATACTTTTTGCTTTATCATAAAATCAGCCAGGTCGAAAAAGTCAAATGTTTTGCAAAAAATTATCCTCCCCCTCCCCTCATTACCGTTGAAAACGAAATAAACGGACGCCCCCTCCGCTGGTGACCATCGGGTCGATCCGACTGTATCATTGAACTCTGCATTTTTATAAACCGTTCCATAGTCGGAAGCTTGAACGAAATCTGGCTGGTACAACCACATTTGGCGGTCATACAAAAATCATTAATCATGCAGCTATCGATACCCCAAGATGTCGCCTCTATTTCCGAAATAGAGATAAAATGATATAGTGGAAGTCTCGAAAACGTACCGCTTCCAAGCCATTTCATAAGGACCCGCGTCTGCCATGCTAGGCCGTTTGATACTGTTGTTCACCGTCATCCCGCTGCTTGAGTTGGCCCTGCTCTTTTACATTGCGCAATTCATCGGGGGTTTCGAAACGTTTCTGTTGGTTATCATCACCGGTATTCTCGGCGCATTTCTCGCACGACACGAAGGGACCCGATGTTGGCGTGAAATCCAAAAAAAACTGGCCTCTGGCCAAGCGCCTGGTGTCGAACTGATCGAAGGACCACTCATCCTTCTGGCCGGCGCGTTCCTGATCACGCCCGGGATCATGACCGACGTAACCGGGCTCTTACTGCTTGTGCCACTGGTTCGAAAAAACATTGCGCGACGGATGGCAGACCGATTCCGATCGCAAATGACGGTCCACACTCCCGACGGTTTCACGACAAGCTGGACGTCTGGGCCAGACAAGATCGACCAAGATACCTCCCCACACCGCTCCGGCGACCAGATCATCGACGTCACGTTCACCGATCCCGAAAAGCCGTCCGACCGGCAATAAATCGAGCGTTTTCCGCCGTCGATCGCCCTCCGATTGATCCCCTCAAACGGTTCTGATACAATAGCACGGACCGAAAAACCCCCGCATAAAAAGGTGTTCCGATGCGATTTCATCTCTCGACCTTGACCTTAAAAACCTCGTGGCTTTGGTGCTGCATTCTGTTTATTGCCACATCAGCTGTCGCAGCAGAACCACCGAAGAAAAGCGTAGAAACGAAAAAAACAACCGCCAAGGACAAGGCTGCCAAAAAAGACGACCCCTATGCGTGGAAGACGCTGTTCGACGGGAAGACGCTCAAGGGTTGGAAGACGCCCGAGTTTTTCAGCGACGGAAAAGTGACGGTCGACAAAAAGTCCATCATCCTCGGCAAGGGAGACGGAGTAACCGGCGTCGCCTACAAAGGCAAGCCGCTCCGTACGAACTATGAAATCGAGTTCCAAGCAAAACGGCTCGCCGGCAACGATTTCTTCGGTACCGTAACGATCCCGGTCGGCAAGGAACACTGCTCGGTCGTGATCGGTGGTTGGGGCGGTCGTCTGGTCGGCATCTCGTCGGTCGACGGTTTCGACGCAAGCGAAAACATGACGATGACCGATTACAATTTCAAAAACAACGTTTGGTACACCATCCGCGTTCGGACGAGCGACGCACGGATCGAGACGTGGATCGACAAGAAACAGGTGATCGACGTACGTCGGGCCGGCAGCAGTTTCGATACCCGATTCGAGGTCGAGGACTGTGCCCCGCTCGGCTTCGCCAGTTGGAACACCAAAGCGGCGATCCGCAACATCCGCGTGCGTAAGCTCCGTCCCGCAGAAGTCAAAGCGGCCGCCAAACTACGCAAAAACGAATACGACGATTTTTAAACTTTTGGAGATTTTACCGTGCCGGAAATAGTACCATGGCAATGGCTCGCTTTCGGAGGATTGGTCGTCATCCTATTGACGCTCGACCTGTTCGTATTCCATCGTACCGACCATAAGCCCTCGCTGAAAGAATCGTCGTGGTGGACCGTCTTCTGGATCAGTCTGGCCCTGATTTTCAACGCCCTTCTATGGTGGTGGGGACATTATCACGAACGGCCCGAGATGGGTATCGAGTTCCTCAACGGCTACCTGATCGAAAAGTCGTTGTCGATGGACAATATCTTCGTGTTCGTCGTCATCTTCCGGTTCTTCCACGTCCCGATGATGTATCAATATCGGGTGCTGTTCTGGGGGATCCTCGGCGCGATTATCATGCGGTTTGTCTTCATCGTGGCGGGCACGGCCCTGATCCACATGTTTGATTGGATCGTTGTGGTCTTCGGCCTCTTCCTGGTCTATACCGCGTACAAGCTGGCGGTCCAGTCTGGGGAAGATGTCCATCCGGAGAAAAACATCGTACTGAAATTCGCTCGGAAACACTTCCGGGTAACAAAGGGGGATCACAATGAACATGGGCACAGCTTCTTCGTTCGTGAGGCGGGCAAGCTGTTCATCACGCCGATGTTCCTCGTGCTGCTGGTCATCGAGAGCACCGACGTGATCTTCGCCGTCGACAGCATCCCGGCCGTTTTTGCGGTGACAAAAGACCCGTTCATTGTCTTTTCGTCGAATATCTTCGCAATCCTCGGCTTGCGAGCCCTTTACTTCCTGTTAGCCGGTGTAGTCGAGCTATTCCGCTACCTGCACTACGGCCTAGCTGCGGTGCTCGGTTTCGTCGGTATCAAGATGATCATCGAATACTGGCACCACGACTTTATGCCACACTGGGTCTCACTGCTGGTCATCGCCGGCCTGATCACAATCTCAATCGTGCTGTCGATCCTCGTTGGAAAGAAGGAGCAGAAAGAAGACAAAACAGAACCGAAAGAAGAGTAGGCCCAATCGAGATCGGGCATGACAGAGCTGGTTATGTGTATTCAGACTTGGATACAATCAAAAATATCATCCAAATGCCGGATCTCGATCCGGCCTACAAAGATGCTTAGTGTTTTGTCGTATCCTTTTAGGCGTCGAGCTTGCTCGTCGCTTTATCCAAAATAGGATACGCTTCGCGACCTAATTTCGGCTTGGGTGTTATAAAACGCAACAAAAAGATTCACTAGAGCGAAGTGATCTTTGCAAAATTGATCGTGGAATTCAGCGGGAAAACGCCGTAGATGCCGCGGGTAAAGACCAGCTCGATAAACTCGTCGGCGACCAGGATCGGGTTCTTCGGCACGACGATCACGTCGGAGTCGGAGAGCCAGATCTCGTCTTTCGGGCAAGCTTGACGACCGTACACGGCCGGGCGGATGTCGAGCATCGTCGCCTTCAAACGCCAATCATGCCCACGGCGGAAGACGACAACCTGCTTCAAATACGCACCGACCTTCCAGCTACCTGACATGGCCAGTGCCTGCATGAGCGTCGTCGGACCGGTCATCTCGTAACGGCCAGGCAGAGCGACCTCGCCAAGGACGTAGACATAGCGAGGGGCCCGATTCACGAGAACCGGGATGACTTCGATCCCTTCGACCTCGCGGCGATATGCCTCGCGAAGCTCGACACGAAGCTCGGCGAGTGTCAACCCTTGTGCCTGGACGACGCCGACCGCCGGGAGCGAGATCGTGCCGTCGGGGGTCACGCGGGCAAACCGATTCTGACCGCCCTGACCGAACCGGCTGTCGACCGAGTTCCGCAAGTCGTCCAGCTTGCTGTTCACGCGAAGCGGCGTAACCGTAATCGCCGGGTTTTTGTACACTTTTCGATACAGCTCTTCGATCTTGTCGCGAAGCTGCGGGACGGTCAGCCCGGTCGCGTGTACCTGGCCAAGCATCAAAAGCGTGATGGTCCCGTCCGGTTGGATCAAAAGGTCACGGTCCAAATTCGGATCGGCCATCGACTCAACTCGCACCTCGTCTCCCACGTTCAACGCATAAGGATTCGGCTGCTCCTCGCGTGTTAGACGATAGACCAGGTCCAACTCGTCGTCGACACGGAGCCGATACTCGTCGACGTGCGCCGTACGGGCAGGGCCGACATACTCACCTTGGGCGTACTGCTCCCACTGGATCAAGCGGGCCGACTCCCACGGACATTTTCCGACGCGGACGGCAAACGTCTCGCCACACGTGCCATACTGTCCATAACATCCGCCACATACATCCCCATAACCACTGCGTGTCCGCACGTAGCCCATCGATTTTGGATAACACGGTGCGATGCAGCCATCCGTGCATTGCGAGCAATCGAAGCCGCGCCGAAACGGCTGGCCAGAGACGGTCGTTGCCCGATAGTACGCATGCTCCTGATCCCAAACCGGCGGAGTCGACTCGACCGGGACCGGATTCGCGTTCGGGGCCAACGTCGGCAACGTGGGAGCTGGTAAGACGTTCGACTCGTCTTGAGGAACCGGCGGGCGACCTGCGATTCGATAGGCCGGCATCTCGCCGATGAACTTGACCGGTCTTTCCGCTTTCGGTTCGACAGGGCGATACGGCGACCGACCGGCAATCCGCGAGGGGGACGACGAAGACCACTCCGGCAGTTTCACGGTTTCCGAAATGGTTTTCGTGAACGACGATCCCGCCGAGGATGCAGTCTCTGCTCCCAAATTGTAATTCGAGCGGCCCGCGATCCGGAACCCCGGCTGTGTGGACGAGTCTGCCGTTGGTGTCGCAGTCTGCTCCGGTACATATTGCACAAAATTCGGCCGCATGGCCACGTTATAGATCGGACGATCTTCGGCTTGTACAACGGTCGTGCCCATCAACATAACCGCAATGGAGAAAGAAACGAATGGGGAGGTGATCGAAATTCTCATGGTACGGAAATCGTCTCGTTTGTATCTAAGTTTTATATGCTTTTAGCCGCGTGACTTTATGCCCGCGCTCGGGGCAACAAAAGAACCCCATTTCTGTTTCAAAAAATTCTCTCAACACAATAACGCTACGCTATTTTTTCATGTCAACAAATCGCGGGCATGAAGCCACGCGGCTAACTATCGCTTTGGCCAACTCCACGGCCAGGACCGTTCGGCTTGGCGGGCGGTTGGCTGATCCGCTTTCGGTTCGCTCGGACTTCGGGCCGGCGGAAGTTGGCGAGCGTCCGGCATCTTCGCATACGACTCGGAAAACTTTTCGGGCGTGACCCAGTCCACCGCCGGGATGTCCGCCGAACAGGTCGGTGTCGATTTCTTGTAGGCAGCCAAAATAGACGCGATCTGCTGGGCCTCGGCCTTTCTGCCTATCGACGTGTAGACCGCCGCCAGATTGGCCATGGTCTCGGGCCGGGGCGTGAGCGTGATACTCTTTTCAAAAACCTGACACGCCTTGCCCGCTCTGCCCGTCCGAGCCAACAACACGCCGAGGTCATTCTGGGCGAGATAGTTCTGCGGACAGACAAACGTCGCCGATTTGAAACAGGCGATCGCTTGTGAACCGGAGATATCCAACTCGGCTCCCTTGCGGCCCGCGTACAACTTGCCCAGCCCGTGCAGTGCCATCGACCCGGCTATCTCGCCTCCGGCCGCGATCGAAAGCTGCTCTTGAGCGTAACGAAGATAGGTGTCGACCGCTTCCATTGGCGTCGGCAACGCCGGTGCGGGCGGCTGCGACGACCAACCGGCCTGATCGCCCGGCCGAGTTGTCTGCGACGGTCGTCTTAAATATTTTTTGAGGATCGTCGTTCGATGCCGGTCAATAATCTCTCGCATCCGCAGATCGCTCTCCAACTGGGAACCGGTCGGGATGAAATCCTCGACCTCCTCGATGGCTCGAAGTCCCGATCGAAGTGCCTCGCTATACGCACGACATTGCCGCTCGCTGTCGAGACCCTGGGCGATCAACCGCAACGCACGCACAAACTCCGCCCGAGCTGAAAAACGAGCACCCCGCGAAGCAAGCCGAAACGCCTTTCGCGTATGGCGGTCCGCGTCACGAGCGATCAACTCGAGCCGATTGGAACGAGTATTCACTGTCGGCGACATCACGGGCTGCGACACCGGCACAGGCTGTGGTAAAGGTGTCGTTACCACCGCCGGGCTCGGTCGTGAAAGAGGCTCCTGCTGAGGAGCTTGCAGCGACGGGCCTTGAAGCGGCGCATTGCCAAACCGAGGATAAGGGTCCTGGACGATCTGGGCCGAGGCCACTTGCACGACTCCCAGCACCAAAAATCCAACGACCGTGACGATCTTGATTATAGATTGTATAGAATTCACGTGATTCGTCTCACATCCTTGTTTTTTATTATGGCGAGGCGCATCCAAACGCAGACCGGCAGAAAAAACTGCTACCAGTCCCTGTCGATAGTCATCGTCATAAGCCTTTCCGAGACCAAGAAAATACGATCCGGCCGACTCAGCTTACGTAGGGCAAAAAACCACGATAATCGCACCAAACAGCACCGAAGTTACACGTCTAGGGTTCCTTTTCCACCCAATTGTGCTACACTGAGCCTATCTTATTCCTTTTCCTTTTTGAACATGGAGATCTCGCTATGAGCAAGTCGGATGTGAGCTATTTTGTCTTCGACGTGGAAAGTGTGGCGGACGGAAATCTGGTCTCGCGGCTCCGCTATCCGGACGAGAATCTGGATCCAATCACCGCGGTTCGACGCTATCGAGACGAGCTGATGGAGCAACATAACTCGGATTTCATCCCCTACACGTTCCAAATCCCCATCTCCGTAGCGATTGCCAAGATCTCGGCCGAGTATCAGCTTCTCGATTTGGTCGTACTCGACGAGCCCGAATTCCGACCGCATGTCATCACCGAAAACTTCTGGCGTGGGTGGCAAGCCTATCGCCAACCGGCCTTTGTCACGTTCAACGGCCGTGGGTTCGACGTGCCTCTGCTCGAATTGGCCGCCTTCCGATACGGCTTGAACCTGGCCAACTGGTTCCAGCCAAACGCAAAGAGCTTCGACCAGCTTCGAAACCGCTATAATCAGCGGGGGCATATCGATCTGTGCGAGCTGATGACCAACTTCGGTTCGACCCGTTTTACCGGCGGGCTGAACCTGGCCGCAAATCTGCTCGGAAAACCGGGCAAAATGGACGTACAAGGGGACATGGTCCAAGATATGTTCGACCAGGGGCGGGTTAAAGAAATCAACGACTACTGCCGCTGCGACGTGCTCGATACCTACTTCGTCTTCCTCCGCAGCCGGGTTATGCTCGGACTGCTCTCACTTGAGGACGAACAGGCTCAGATCGCCGAAACCAAAACCTGGCTCGAACAGCGTATCGACCAGACACCCGCCTACCGCGACTATCTCGAAAACTGGGGCGATTGGGTCAATCCTTGG
>JASFHG010000169.1:0-7522 GCA_050123355.1 Planctomycetia bacterium | reverse complement strand
CCGTCGGGCGGGTCCATCATGTACGGCCGTTCACCGGCAACCAAAGCGCGAAGGTCAATCCAATCGGTCCACGAACCGGCCGGAAGCTGATAGTCAACCTGGCCGGGCGTCTCACGTAGTGCCAAGCAGGCAACACGAGTGGGGCTTCGCAAGAAAACGCGGCCATCGTAAAACGTCGGCGCGGTCCAGCAAACCTCGTTCGAGAAAACGGTGGCTCGGGCCAGCTCGTCATACTTCTCGGGCGTCGCCCGCGCGAGGATGAACTCGCCGGAATCGTTCCAGAGGAGCAGTTTCTCGTCCGCTACCAACACGGTTGCGTGCCCCGGCCGGTCCGACTCCCAGCAGACATGGCCGTCGGTCACGTCGAGACATTTAAAAACCCCCTTCGACGCCCGATGCTTCTTCGCCTGCACATCCTGCAAGTCGAACCCGTAAACATGCCCGCGATAGAGGACGCTCGACGCGGTGTCGTTCGAGAACCCGTCGCACGTCCAGGCTAGCTTGACCTCCAGCGAGGGCAGGGGGGCCGAATCCTTCGACACCGGTCCGTCCTTCTCCGGTGATTTTATTTTGAAGGTAAAACATTTCGCGCCCGCCTGGAACGGCTGAGCAATGACCAGATAACCGGTCTCGTCGATCACCTCCCAAAGCGGAGCGGCCGAGTGCTCGTCGTAGCCGCTGGACAGTTTCTTCTCCCAAACGACCTTGCCTGTACCGACGTCCAGCATCAAGACATCGTTTCGCAAAATGACGATCGCCAGCGAACGGTCGTCAAAACGGATCGGGATCGCCGAACAATAGCTCGCCGGATGGCGGCCCTCGGTGGTCCAAACCGTCGACCCGTCGCTCGGATCCAACGCGATGACACAAGCTCCCTTGGCCCCGAGCGGCAAGATCAATCGCCCATCGACAATCGTTGGTGAACAGGCGTACCCGAACTCGGTCCCCCGCGAGGTATACTCCGCACCCAGGTTGCGTTCCCAAACGCGCTTGCCGGAACGACCGTCGACACATCCGACCAGCAAGTCGGGCGAGACGAAATAGACCTTGCCACCGTACCAGGTCGGCGTCGCGCGAGGCCCGGGGTACAGCCCGGCCGGGTCGAAAGGCCAGTCGTACGGATACTGCCACACGGTCTTCCCTGTCCGCGGATCGAGGCACTCGACCGTCTGCCGCGTGAGCGTTTGCGACTGTGTATAAAGACGCCGGTCGGCCGCCGTGAACCCGGAATAGCTCCGCCCCAACGATCGACTCCAAATGATCGGCGGCCGCGACGACAACCACGGCTCGACCGGTCCGGCCTCCTCGGCGATCGCGTCCCAGTGCACCCCTCGCCGTTGCGGCCACGGCGCAGCCTCCTCGCCTGTCACTTCGGCGCAACAGGCAATAAGCAAAAGAAGCATACTGAAAAATGGACGTTGCATGAAGGAGATTTTACCACGGCGTGACGCCGTTGACAAACCGTGGCCGAATGCGATACATTGCATATATCAATCCGAGGTCGTTTTTCGCGAAAACGGCTCGATTTCCTGCCCGTATTCCCCTTCTTCAAAAAGGTATCCCCATGAATAGCACATGCCGAAACACCTTGGTATCTTGGATCGTTATCGGGACCATTCTTTTTGGCTTCATCACATCGGCCGGCCCGAGTATGGTTCTTGCCGAAAACCCGGCCAGTAAACCCGTACAAAACACGGCTATCACGCCGGAGGCAAGAGGGGGCGGTTGCCTGAAACAGCACAAGGCGATGAACGAACGTCTTGCGAAAGGGAACGTCGACCTGATCTTCCTCGGCGACTCGATCACGAAGGGCTGGAGAAGTCGCGGGAAGGGGGAAGAAGTTTGGCAGGAATACTACGCGGACCGAAACGCGATCGGCATGGGCATCAGCGGCGACCGGACGCAACACGTGCTCTGGCGTTTGGAGAACAGCGACTTCCGAAACGTCTCGCCCAAGCTGGTGGTCCTCATGATCGGCGTGAACAACTTCCCGTCTCGCAACACGCCGGAAGAAATTATCGCCGGCATCACGAAGGTCGTCGAAAAGCTGCGAGAGAAACTGCCCAAGACCCACATCCTGCTCATGTCCGTCTGCCGCGGCCACAACGTGAAAGACAAGGACAACAGCCCCCAGAAGGTAGCCGTCGAAATCAACCAACAGATCCGGAAGCTGGAGAAGGACGAAAACGTCACCTTCGTCGACCTGGCCCAAAAAATGATGCAGCCGGACGGAACCACCCCGAAAGACCTCCTCCGCGACGGCGTCCACCCGACACAAAAAGGCTACTACGCCTGGGCCGAGCTGATCGAGCCGTATGTCGAAAAGTACGTCGGCAAAAAGAAATCACCGAAAAAGACACTCCAAACCGCACCGCTCGAAAAAGGCTTCACCCGGCTGTTCGACGGCAAGACGCTCGACGGTTGGCACGCCGAAGGGGGCACGGCCCTCTACGCCGTCGAAAACGGCTGCATCGTCGGGATCGTCGACAAAAAGTCGAAGATGAACTCGTTCCTCAGCACCGACAAGAACTATGGCGACTTTGTACTCAAGCTCGACGCCAAATTCGGTGATCCGGCGTGCAACTCGGGCATCCAAATCCGCAGCCACGCGAGAAAAGACGGACGGGTGTACGGCTACCAGTGCGAGCTCGACCCGGGCGATCGTGCCTGGACCGGCGGCATCTACGACGAGGCGCGTCGCGGCTGGCTCTATAAACTGGACGGCGAAAAACACGCCGCCGCTCGCAAGGCCTTCAAGCGAAACGATTGGAACTCGATCGAGATCCGCGCCGAGGGCAACTCGATCACGACCCGAGTCAACGGCGTCCCGTGCGCCGACCTGACCGACGACAAAGACGCCTCCGGCTTCATCGGCCTCCAAGTCCACACCGGCAAAAAAGGCTCCGTCATGTGGCGCAACATCCGGATCAAGGAGCTGAAGTAGGGTGCGTCTGGACGCACCTTTAGAAAAAACGTTTTCTCCGAAGGTGCGTCCCATTCAGTCCAAGCCGGTTCTCTGGAGTCATACCGGCCACAGGCAGCCGGACTCATAGTCAGCAAAACAAGGCAGGTACAAAAGCATAGACCCTATTCTTCGTCCAGTTCGATCCGAACCCGGAGAATGCGCCGCTGGGTTACTTCCATAACGGTAATGCGGGTATTACCGAGGGCCAGCTCCTCGCCGACCTGGGGAACATGCCCCAATTCGGTGAAAACGTAGCCGCCGATCGTGTCGAAATCGCCATCCTCGGGCAACGTCAACTTGAGCCGTTCGTTGATCTCGTCGAGGTGGACGTTCCCCAGAACGTCGTAGATGCCCGCCTCGACCTGCCGGACCCCGTCGACGAGCCCCTTATCATACTCGTCTTCGATCTCGCCGACGATCTCCTCCAAGATGTCCTCCATCGTCACCAAGCCGGACACGCCACCGTACTCGTCCAACACGATCGCCATGTGATGCTGCGCGTGCTGGAACTCCTGCAGCAGGACGTCGATCGGCTTCGTCTCGGGGATGAAGTACGGTTCGCGCAAGAGCGAACTCCACGGCTCCTTCGGCGGGCCGCTGCCGTTCTGCTTGACCAACTCGGGCAAGAGGTCCTTGATGTAAAGAATTCCCACAATATCGTCGCGGGTTTTCTGATAGACGGGGATCCGCGTGTGCCCCTGCTTGATCACGAAATCGAGCATCTCCTGCTGCGAAATCGAGATCGAAATCGACGTCATGTCGGTACGGGGCGTCATGATCTCCGAGACATCGACATCCCCCAGCTCCATGACCCCTTCGATCATTTCGCGAGCGTCCTCTTCCAAAAACCCTTCCCGATGGCCTTCGGTGACGATCGTTCGAATCTCGTCTTCAAACGAATCCTCGCTCGGCTCCTCCTGTACCCGGCCTGCCAGACGGTGAAGAATCGTGTCGAAAAACCGAGCACCCAGAATCAAGGGGAAAAGGAGCGTCGGCACTCCCTTCCAAAGCGGCCAAGAAATGTACGTGATCCAGCTCCCCCAAAGTTGAGCGACCGCCCAGGGAATCCAGATCTCGATCAACAACAAAATCAACGAACCGATCACGATCGTCGAAACAAACGTCGGACCGTTCAGCGAGGTCATCTGCTCGTTGATCGTCCAGAGCCAAACCGAACCGGCAATCGCAACGACGGCCGTCGCAACAACCTGGAGCGTCTCCGCCGCCAGACCGACTCGGTCGTGTCGCTTGAGAATCTCACTCAGTCGGGAAGGGTTTTCGTGTCGTCGACAGATCTCTTCAAGATCATGCCGAGAGAAAGTAAAGAACGAACGGGCGGAAATCGCCGACCAACAGGCCACCACCAATCCACCAATCATTGTCCACAGGGCCACATCGGGGTCCACGTCAGGGTTGTCTCCATTTTAAAAGTTTGAAGTGTGAAGTTTGAAGTGTGAAGTTCGAAGCATCTTTTTTTCAAACTTCAAACTTCACACTTCAAACTTCCTTACCAGCGAGGTTCCAGGCCGAATTGGGCAAGGACCGTCCGCTCCGCCTCGCGCATCGCCGCCCGGGCATCGTCGGTCAGGTCATCGTATCCTACTAAGTGTAGCGTACCATGCACAATGTAGAGAAGTAGCTCGTCCTGACCATTCCACCCAAAATGGGTAGCCTCTCGCGCAGCCGTCTCACCCCCGACAATAATCTGGCCATCGAGGAAACCGTCTTCATACTCGAAAACGAAGCTCAGCACATCGGTCGGATGGTCGTGACCAAGGTACTCTCGGTTCAGTTCGTGAATCGTAGGGTCGTCAACAATTGCGACGCTGATTTCCGCCTGATCGACCAACGCCCGTCGCAAGATCCAGGAAATGACCTCGCGCAGCCGTTCTTCATCGACCTCGACCGACGATTGGACATTGGTGATCTCGATATAATATTCGAGGTTTTCCATGGGGGGATTGTAAAATAGCGGTTTATTTTGTTAAAAAACCATCCAAAAACGACGAGCAAGCTCGACGGCTAAATATCTTGAAAATACGCTAGTGACCAACGGGAACGGGTTTCCAAATGGTGCGGAAGCACCAACCAAAAGGCGACGAGCAAGCTCGACGGCTAAATACCATATGCCCCTTACTATTCTTATCGGTGCGGAAGCACCCCCACTCCTGCCTTCGAAATTCGACATTCGATATTCTGCGGTTCTTTCCCCCTCTTGCTCTCGGGGGCCAAACATGGCATAATGTTGAGTTTGTCGATTTTAGCATATAGAACTTCACTGCAATAATACTCATAAACCCCCATTTTTGTAAGGAGTCTCTCCCAATGCGTCGTCCGTTTATCGCTGGAAACTGGAAAATGACCCAAAATCGAGCCTCTTCGGTCGAATTGGCAGCCGGAATCGCCAAGGCGGTCGAATCGGTCGAGGGTGTCGACGTCGCAGTTTGCCCCCCGTTTGGGTATATCGATGCGGTGGTCGAGGCAACCAAGGGCTCCAAGGTCAAAGTCGGGGCCCAAAACTGTTATTTCGAGCCGAACGGTGCATTTACCGGCGAAACCAGCACGGAAATGCTGCTCGACCTCGGTTGTACGTACGTGGTCCTGGGCCACAGCGAGCGCCGCCACATCCTGGGCGAGACCGACGAGCTGATCAACAAGAAGGTCAAGGCGGCCCTGGCTGCCGGTCTGATTCCGATCCTCTGTGTGGGCGAAACCCTCCCCGAGAGGGAAGCCGGCAATACGCTTAGCGTGATTCGGACCCAATTTGACGGGTCTTTGGCCGGTATTTCGGCCGATGACATGAAGAAAATTGTCATCGCCTACGAGCCGGTCTGGGCGATCGGCACCGGCAAGACCGCCACACCGGAACAAGCCGAAGAGGTCCATCTCGATCTTCGCAAGATCCTCGAAGAATGCTACAATGCCGAGATTGCCGAGACGGTCCGGATCCAGTACGGGGGAAGCGTCAAGCCGGAGAACGCCGGCGAGTTGCTCTCCCAGCCCAACATCGACGGAGCCCTGGTCGGGGGCGCGAGCCTCAAGGTCGACTCGTTCATGGGCATTATCGAAAAGGCCCCTCGTTAATCAATAATAGCGGGCACGGCCCGACTTACGGATACATTAACCACTTTCACCAGCATATAGAAAGAGTTTTGTTGTCATGTTGAGCGTTATTTTTATGTTGGCGCTGCTGTTTACCTCGCTGTTCTTGATCCTGCTCATTTTGGTGCAGCGGGGCAAGGGTGGCGGACTCGCCGGTGCTCTCGGTGGCGCAGGCGGTCAGAGCGCGTTCGGCTCCAAGGCGGGCGACACCTTCACTCGCATCACGATCGGACTGGCGTTCCTCTGGATCGTCCTCTGCCTCGGTGCCGTTGCAACGTTGAAGGCCCCCGAAAGCCGTTTCCCCGGAGACGAGGATCCTATCGCCTCGCAAGAGCAAAGCACGGATACCACGACCGGCGACGCCGGCAAGACCGTCGCTCCGACCGGAAACAACGAATCGAACGAGTAAGATCACGTTGTCGCATGGCTAAGTGCCTATCCGAAAACAGGGACAGGCACCTGAAAAAAGGGAGCCAGTCCCGGTTTTCTCGGTCGCGCGCAGCCGTCTTGAACCCATCATCACGGACATCCAAATAGTACCAACCCCAAGGAACCGTCGACCATGCTCCTAAGCATGACAGGTTTTGGCGAAGCCCAGGTCCAAAACGAAGGGCTGACCATCTCGGTCGAACTGCGATCGGTAAACCACCGTTATCTGAAAGTCTCCGTCCGGTCGGGCGAAGGCTACGGATCGATCGAGCCGCAGATCGAAAAGCTCGTCCGAAATGTCGTTCGGCGTGGCACGGTCTATGTCAACTTGCGGATCCAACGCGAGCAATCGCCAAACGATTTCGCCGTCAACACCGACGTACTCGACGCCTACCAAGCGAAGCTGCAAGCATGGTGCGAAACCGTCGGCCGCGAAGAACGGGTCCCCATCGAGTCGCTCCTCTCGTTGCCCGGCGTGGTGAGCGATAAGTCGAAAAACTCGGTCGATCTCGAAGAAGACTGGCCGCCGGTCGAGCAGGCTCTCAACGTGGCTCTCGAATCGTTCAACACGATGCGTGAAGAAGAAGGGCAGGCAATGAAGGTCGACTTCGAGGAAAACCTGGCCGCGATCGCCAAGCACCTCGCCGAGATCGAGAAGCTCGCCCCGCTGGTCGTCGAAGCCTACAGCAAACGTCTCAAAGAACGACTCGATTCGATCCTCGATCAGTACAATCTGCAAGTCGAACCGGCCGACTTCTTGAAAGAGGTCGCCCTGTACGCCGAGCGAGGTGATATCGCCGAAGAGGTCGTCCGACTGAAAAGCCACCTCGAACAGTTCAGCCAGGTGATGGACTTCAAGGAAAGTTCGGGCCGAAAGCTCGAGTTCCTCACGCAAGAAATGTTCCGCGAAACGAATACGATCGGGTCGAAGTCGAACGACATCGAGATCGCCCGCCACGTCATCGAAATCAAATCGGCCGTCGAACGCATGCGTGAAATGGTACAAAATGTTGAGTAGAGGACAGA
>JASFHG010000168.1:0-7553 GCA_050123355.1 Planctomycetia bacterium | reverse complement strand
TCATCAGGTCGGCGGCGGTTTGGACGTCTCGTTTTCGAAGGTCACGGTCGCTGATGATACCGCAGAGCTGTTTGTCTTTGTCGCACACCAGCAAGTGACGAACTCGATACAGGTCCATCATTTTGGAGATCTGTTCCGCCGGTTTTTGGGGGAGCACCGTCATCACGTTTTTGGACATCAGGTGCTGTACTTGCGGCTCGAAGCCCGGCGAGCTTTTTACCTTGCCGAGAAACAGGCGTCGCATTTGTTGACGCTTTTCGGTGAGGCACTGTTGGGTGCCGGTCGAAAGAACTTCGTCGGCCGGATCGTCAGCAGAGGGCTCTGCCTTCGGTTTGCGATAGAGGCTTCGCAGGAACAAGCCGCCAAAGAGCAGCGTGCCTGCCATCACGGTAATACTGGATACCAGTGCCAATTGGGTGGCAGAGGTATTGAGACCGAGTAGCATTGTTTGAGTGTTATTTCCTTGGAGGATTGCCTCTTGTTCGAAAATGAGATTGCTGTTGTAAGCAACTCCATAGTAAGCAGCAATGCCCCCAATGATGGTAAAACCAAGCAACACCACATATCCCAAGGTGGTTGCGCCGGATTTGGTCTTATTCAGGTTTTTGTAAGACGTCGGAGTCGCGTTGATGATTTGACTCTGGATACCGGTATTCTTCATGGGAATCCTCTTCATGTAATAAAGTTTTGTATCGGTGCATCCAACTTTGGTGTTTCCAAAGGGGATGCGTCTGACAAAACGTAGCACATAAGTAAGGGTCGGCAAGTTGCTATCGGGGGGTATGTATGAAAATTTTTGTAGGGGTGAAAAGTTGTTTGAGGCTTGTTATTTCCCGGAAAACGCCCCTGCCCGGTCCTTCTATTGAGGTTTGCATTGCTAATGAACCGTTCTGCGGTCGGGAATCCGGCAAACCCGGCTGGAACAGCCGCGTTTGCGATCGCACAGCGATCATTAAATACATCGGGATCAATAAATGTCCCAAAATTCTCGTCTTGATCCACTTTCCTGTTGTTGCTAGAATCCGCCGCTTTTGCTTGCCGGTGTGGCAGGCGAGCAACATGGCTTGTTGCGATTTGGCAACCTGAAACAGGTCTTTGCGAAATCGCTGTTTTCTTGCCGATCTACGCGGTCTGAGCGACCTATAGTTCATTGTCTGGCGATTTCCCGCATCGCTTCAGGCATCGAATTTACTATGAATGACAACTTATGAATACTCCTTTATGGCCGTTCTCCCCCTCGTCGGTCGTGCAAGTGTTGGTTTGGCTCTTGCGCCATGAACCATAGTGAGGAGACGGTGTTATGCCATCGAAGTCTGGCTATCCTGAACGAATTTCTCGGTTTGAACAATTTGAATCGCGCTACCTTCTTTCTGCCAATCCGCTTGTCCCGGAAGCGCTGGCGACTCCCGCTGAACTGACGACGTCCTCGACGATCATGCCGCTTAGTGCGCCCGACTTGCTCGACGTGGACTACACGACGGCGAGCGATCCGATCGGGATCCAGTATGTCCGTGACCATTATGATTTGGACGGACTCGGCCAGACGGTCGTCATCATCGACACCGGCTTGGCCTACAACCACCCGGCATTTACCAACAACGACGGTACGTCGCGCGTGGTCGGGGGATACGATTTTGCGGAGAACGACAACGATCCCTACGACGAAGGCTATCACGGCACGCATGTCGCCGGGATCCTCGCGGCCGACGATCCGAATGTCGCCGGTTTGGCTCCTGACGTGGATTTGGTGGTCCTTCGGGTCTTCGACGATAACGGCAATAGCGAGTTCGAGTGGGTCGAAAACGCGATGCAATGGGTCCTCGACCATCAATACGACTTCGCCAATCCGATCACGACCGTGAATATTTCGCTCGGAGCGCTTTTGACGGACCAGACCGCCGAGGATTGTGCGAGCTTGGAAGACGAGCTGGCCTCGCTCGAGTCGGCGGGCATCTTCACCGCGGTTGCGGCGGGGAACCAGTTTACCTCGATGCAGACGGTCGGGCTTTCCTTCCCGGCCTCGTCGGAGTATGTGGTCCCGGTCGCCTCGGTCGATGGCGACGGTGGCCTGAGCTTCTTCTCGCAGCGTGACGCTCAAGTGATCGCCGCGCCGGGCAGGAGCATCGTCAGTACCGTGCCCGACAAGTTTGGCGACGGGGATGGCCTGGACGACGACTACGCGATGTTCTCCGGAACGAGCATGGCGACCCCGTACGTTTCGGGTGCGGCCGTCTTGCTGCGTGAGGCGCTGGCGGACGTCGGTGTCGAGGATGTCGATCAGGACCTGCTTTATGACCTAATGTACTCGACCGGCGACTTTGTTTACGATCAGGTTACCGGCCAGTCCTACTGCTCGCTGAACCTGGCCCGAGCGGTGGCGACGGTCTATACGTCCTATACGGCACCGGTCGATCAAGACCCCGTTGACGAAGATCCGGTCGATCAGGATCCGGTTGATCAAGACCCGGTCGACACGGGACAGACGACCACCGAGACGGTCAATTGGGGGACGGTTTCCGATGCGACGTTTGCCGACGTGGCGATCACCTCCGGCAGTGCCCGCTTCCAGTTCACCGCGGCACGGGACGGCCTGATGTCGGTCCTCTTGAGCACGACCGCGACGGAGGTCCGGCTGCTCGATGCGAATGAAAACGAGGTGAGCTCGTTCACCGCTTCCGGTCGAGCCGATCTTGAAGTGCTCGGCGGCCAACAATATATTCTTGAAGTTTCTACCGGCGTGCAGACCTCCGACACGACGAACGATACCCTGTCCGCCCGCCTGGTGAACTTGGTGAGCGTGACCGGTTCGAGTGTCTCGATCGTCGGGACCGAGGCGGACGATCAGTTTGCCGCGACGGTCGGTGCTTCCGGATTTGAAGTGTCGATCAACGGCGTCGACTATACGTTTGCCACGACGAAGATCAAAAAGGTCCATTTCGATGGACTGTGGGGGATGGATCAAGCGACCTTGACCGGCAGTGCGGGCAAGGACTCGGCCGAGGTGCATGTGGATTATGCGTCGATGGTCGGCGAAGGGTACGAGTTCTCGACCGTCGGGACCGAGGTCCATCATCTGTTTGGTGGTGGCGGGACCGATATGGTCGTCATGTACGACTCGGCCGGTGATGACCAGTTCAGCGCGTCGGTCGGCGACGTTACGCTGGCAGGCGAAGGTTTTACGACGCGGGCAACCGGTTTCGCGCGAGCGATGGCCCGATCCACGGCCGGCGGCAACGATTCGGCCCTGTTTTACGATTCGGCGGACAACGATACGTTTGTCGCCACGATGGACTACGCCAAGATGACCGGCACCGGCTTCTACAACCGGGCGGAAGGTTTCTCGGACGTGAAGGCCGTCTCGTCGACGGGCGGCAAGGATACCGCGTATCTGAGTGATTCGGCCGGTAACGATACCCTGACGGCCGTGCCCCATCTGGTCACGATAGCCGGGACCAATTTCCGCTTCCAGGCGGAGGATTTCCGATACGTGCTGGCTTACTCGCGGGAAGGCGGCACCGATCGTGCCGTGCTGCACGATTCGGCGAAGAATGATCGGGTTCAGGCCGAGCCCGATTTCGTGAAGATCGCCAACGAAGATTTCTATCAGAATGTTTACGGGTTCGCAACCGTCGAGGTTCACGCGGACGCCGGGGGCGAGGATACCGCTTGGTTGTACGACTCGCCCGGTGACGACATGTTCGAGGCGTCGGAGAACGGTACACGGATGACCGGCGACGGTTTTCAAAACACGCTCTATGGCTTCGAGTCGGTTTCCGCTTCGGCGTCGGCGGGCGGCTACGATTCTGCCGTCCTACGTGGCGGAGCAGGCAGCGAGACGCTCTTGCTCAACGGTATCCAGATGCAACTTCTCGGCAGCTCGTATAAGTATCGTGCGGCCGAGTTTGATTATTGCTATGCCGAGGCGGGCGGCGGTCAAGATAAGGCGATCGTGATTGCGGATGCCGGACCCGACAGCTCGACCGATGGTCACCTGACGTGCACGATCGAGAGCCTTCGTTTGGTCAACGAGCGGATGGCAGCCGATCTCTATAACTTTGAACACATCAAAGCCTATGCCGCCAAAACAGCCACCCATGAATCGAAGGCCGACGCGATCGACTACCTGCTCGAACTGTTCGGCGAATGGGTGGAGAAGTAGAAGTTTGAAGTAAGAAGTTTGAAGTTTGAAAGCGAAGTGTGAAGCGGGGACGTTATGTCCTTCACACTTCACACTTCAAACTTTGTTTCTACCAATTCTCGCCCAGGACTTCGAAGTGGGCTTGAGGATGGGCACAGGCGGGACATACCTGGGGCGCTTCGGTTCCTTCGTGGAGATAACCGCAGTTGCGGCAACGCCAGACGATCGGCTCGCTCTTCTTGAAGACGGTCCCGTTTTCGATGTTTTTCAACAGGTCGAGGTATCGCTTTTCGTGTTGCTTCTCCGCGACCGAGACGCTATTGAAGACGGCGGCGATGGCCTCGAAGCCTTCTTCACGGGCCTTTTCGGCAAAAGCCGGATAGAGATCGGCCCATTCTTCGTGCTCGCCCCCGGCAGCCGCCTTGAGATTCTCGGCCGTGGTGCCGATCACGCCGGCGGGGAAGTCGGCGGTAATCTCGACGCAGCCGCCTTCGAGAAACTTGAAGAATCGCTTGGCGTGTTCCTTCTCTTGGTTGGCGGTCTCTTCGAAGATGTCGGAGATTTGGACATAACCTTCTTTCCGGGCCGCACCGGCGAAGTAGGTATAACGGTTTCGGGCTTGGGACTCACCGGCAAACGCTTTTAAAAGGTTCTTTTCGGTTTCGGTTCCTTTGAGTTCGGGCATGGTTACTCCTTTGGATAGTGATGGAAAATGACTTAATTTTGCATAAAATCTCAAAAAAATGCTTATTACGGTTTTATCGATTTCAGCTTTTATCGGCGTTTACATGGGAGAATAGGCCTCAAAAAGGATGAGCCCTATGGTTTATTGTTAAAAATAGTGCTTGTTCACGGACTCGAAAACCCCCCCGTGAGTGATTTTGATGGTATTTGTTGCTTATATAGTGGAGTGTTGTGGTTATGTGGTTATTTTATCCTATACTACAGTAACGAGGTATAAACCGTCCTGACCATGTACTATTGAAAAGTTTTTTTGAAAGTTTTTCAAGAGGTGGAGGGCATGTCGGTTTGCCATGTTTTTAATAGAGAAATTTTTCGGTTTGGTGAGTAAGACACATAGGAAAGGGCCCCGGTTCTTCCTCCCAATTTTTACTGAGATATTGTTGTCATGACCGGTTTGTTGTTATCGCATCATTTATTGGTTTTATCGCTGGCCGGCATTGCTCTTGCGCTGGCGTTTGCCTTCTATTTTTGGAAGCGGCGTATTCTGACGGACTACGAGGATCTCAAGTCCGGCAAGTCGGTTTGTCCCGGTCCTCAAAAGTGCACCAAGAAAGCGTGGACCAAGCAGATATATACTGCCAGCAGCGAGGACAATTTATTGAGGCCGTTGGATGAATCGCAATTGGCGTTGCAAGAGAGCGAAGCCTATTTGCGGATGCTGTACAACAATCTTCTCGATCCGGCTTTTCTCATCGATTTCCATACGAAGCAAATCGTGGATTCCAACCAGGCTGCTCGCGATTTTTATGGCTATACGAAGGAAGAGTTTTCGCAGATGACACCGGCCGATCTCCATTTAGAGGAAGATGGGCTGGTTGACGTTCTCGACAAGACCGAACGACCGCGAGTTCACCGGCGACAGCATTGCAAGAAGGACGGCGGTTCCCCTTGGGTCGAAATCCAACAGAGCTATTTCGAGCGAGAAGGCAAAAAATTCAATATTTTGAATCTGCGAGACATCACCGAGCAGGTTGAAATTCAAGAAGCGTTCGAAAAGAACTATCGACGATTGGTCGAAGCCCAAGAGATCGCGAAGATCGGGAATTGGGAATACCATATCGATACCCGAAAATGCTGGGCTTCGGAGCAGGCGCACCGCATCTTCGCCCACCAGCCGGATGCCAAGGGATTTATCGATTGGGCCGATATGCTCGAGCACTTCGAAGACAGTCCCGACATGATGCGGTCGTATCATGAATTTATCGACGGCAAGTTGGACATGCTTTCCCTGTCGCACGAAATCGTCGCTCATGACAAGGTGCATCGTTCGATCGAGATTATTGTGAAGTTGGAACGGGACGACAAAAACAAGCCGCTCATGCTTTTCGGGACCGTCGAAGACGTCTCCGAGCGTCGTGATCTCGAAAAGCAGCTCCAGGCCGATGCCCGTCGCGAGTCGTTTCTGGCTCGCTGTCTCCGCCTGATGCTCAAATCGCACGAGGTGGACAAGACGGTCAACAAGATTATTCGCGAAGTAGGCGATTATTTCGAGGCGGATGAGGTCCTGGTCTTTAAGAGCGGCATCAAAGACGACGATACGGCTCTTTCTTACATTTGGGGTGGAAGGGAAGGAAATCAGGTAGACACAAAGCCACAAGCCGGCAGTAAGCAAATCCGGATGTGGCTCGACCTGCTGATGCAAGGGCCGAAAATCATCCACTCGATCAGCGATCTATCCGGGAACAAGCCCCAATCGTTTCTGCGAGAAGAGGGGATCAACTCCTTGCTGTCGGCGCCGATTATGCTCCAGCGCGACATGTGGGGACGGATCGCCATCGCCTATTTCGAGGAAAACAAAAAGTTGTCGGATCGGGATACGGCGTTGCTGGAAACGCTTGCTCGGGTTATTTCGTTGGGTATCGAGCGAAGTCAGCGTGAAAATGCATTGCTGGACGAGCGAAATCGGGCCGAATCGGCCAGCCAGGCGAAGAGCGAGTTCCTGGCCAATATGAGTCATGAAATCCGGACGCCGATGACCGCGATTCTCGGGTTCGCCGATATTTTGGCATACAGCCAGGACGAAGACGAAAAAGAGGAAGCGGTCCACACGATCCGAAAGAACGGCCAGTTCTTGCTGAAGGTGATCAACGATATTTTGGATTTCTCGAAGATCGAAGCGAATCGGATCGATCTCGAGAGTAAAGAATTCAACCTGCTCCGGTTCCTTGGCGAAATCGAGTCGTTGATAGCCGTTTCGGCCAAGGAGAAGGGAATTGCTTTCCGGCTGGAATGTCCCGATTCCATCCCGGAAACGATCACGACCGATCCGCTGCGGCTCAAGCAGATTTTGCTGAACTTGCTCGGCAACGCCATCAAATTTACCACGGAGGGACATGTTTCTGTCGTGACCGAACTGGTTGAAGTTGAAGGAAAACAAAAACTCCAGTTCCAAGTGATCGATACGGGCATCGGTATTTCCGAGGAACAGCTTCCGTGTCTCTTCAAGCCGTTCACTCAGGCCGATTCCTCCGTGACGCGACGTTTTGGAGGGTCGGGTCTCGGGTTGACCATCTCCGCCCGACTGGCCGAGATGCTCGGTGGCTCGATCCAGGTAATGAGCGAAGTGGGAGTCGGAAGCGTCTTCACCGTTCAGGTCACTCCAAGCAAGATCGGGAAAATGGTTGGTTATGAAAGAGTGTCCATGGACGACGGTGGCAAACCGGTACCGTTG
>JASFHG010000167.1:0-7559 GCA_050123355.1 Planctomycetia bacterium | reverse complement strand
CTTCTGTGTTCGCTTTCCCCAAAATAGTGGAGGATAAATAGCAATATAGAGGAGTAGCTGGGTAAAAACAAGTACTCAGGTAAAAAATTTCGCGAGGGTTGATCGAAAGGTTTGAAAAGTGCTAAGGTTTTTGGCGGCAAGGGGTTACTTGCGGTCGGTTGAGGTTAGGGCCGCGCCGTAGGGGGTGCAGACGCGGAGGCGGTACCACCAGCCTTCGGTCCATGGTTGGACCGCTTCGTCCTGGCGGACTTTCATGAGGATCGTGTTCTTGCCTTTGACGAGTTTTGCTTTGACTCGATAGAGATCGAACTGGCCGCCGGAGTGGTAGAACTCGAATGTGCCGACCGATTTGCCGTTCACCCAGATCTCCAGCGCGTTGTGCGAGCTGATCCGTAGCTCGACGTCCTGATCGCGGTCCGAGAGGAACTCGGTCGCGACGTAGGCGGTGACCCCTTTTTCTTTGGCGAGAACTTTGTTCAGGTCAACGTGGCCGCTGGGGTGGCCGGTGTGGTACTTGATCCATTGGAGCTTGCGAGGCTTTTTGGTTTCGTCGTCGGGGGCCGGTTTGCCTTCGTAGGTCTCTTTGTAGGTAAAGGTCTTCTGTTTTTCGGGCGGGTGGGTTTTTTGGAAGCCGTCGTCTCCGGACCCGTCGAACGGGCCGACGATCTGCCAGTCGGCGATGAAGCCGAGTTGGGCTGCCATGTCCACTTTCTGGCCGAATTTCTTGAGGCGTTGGGCCAAGTTGCGAATTTGGTCCGGATCACGCGTGTTTTTGAGCGTTTTTTGATACGCGGCCACCACTTCTGTTTCGTCAGCGCCCGATTTTTCGAGTGCTTCGACCTCCTCGATCGAGAGTTGGACCGCCCGTTGACAGAGGTTCGAGCAAGGGTCGCCCAGCAGCTTCGGCATCAAACGCTTGCGGTAGTTCAGATCGACGCGACAAAGCCAATCGTAGGCCAAAACGCGTGCCTGGCCCGACTGGCTCGGGTCGAGGACCAATGCTTCGAGCTGATCGACCGGCAGCGGTTTGGAATTTTTGCTTGCCTTCTGGAAAACCACATCGGCGGCCATCGCCAACCAGTTGGAGATGATCGGGTTGGCATCTTTCATTCCTTTCAGAATCTGCGGCAGCTCGCTCGGTTCGGCTTCGGTCAAACTTTTCCACGCAGCCGTCGCCGCGGTACTTCCTTCTCCGTTCGGTTGAATCTGGCGGATGGTCTGAATCGCATCGTCGACCGACTCGGCCGGGCAGGGAATCGCGAAACAAAAAACGAGTGCAAGGACGAAAAAGGAAGCTGTTGTTTTCATGATACCAACCGGGGGGTCCGTAAATGTGGGGGGTGATTTTTTGGAGCCTCTCGCTTATTCACAGTCACATCTACCCCAAATTTGCTAGATTATATACTGCGGTGAGACGATCCGATAACTTTACCGCTCTTCATGATACCAAAAGGGGCCACTTTCGGGTATAATCGGGATCTCGGAAAGTCTTAAAAAAAACGAGGTTGAGAATATGATTATTACAGAAATCTTCCATTCTTTACAGGGAGAGGGGCGCCTGACCGGTACGCCGAGTATTTTTATTCGGTTGGGAGGATGTAATCTGGCATGTGCTTTTTGCGACACGCCGTTTGCTTCGCGGGATCCCGAAGGGGAGCTCATGTCGGTCTCGGAGGTCTTGGAGCAGGTGAAGGCGATCAAGGCGGGGAACCCCGACACGACGCACGTCGTGCTGACGGGCGGGGAACCGATGCTGGACAAGGATTTTGAGATTCTTGCCGGCTCGCTGGCCCGGCTGAAGTATCATATCACGGTCGAAACGAACGGGACGGTCTATCGGCGAGTGAAGTGCGATCTGATGTCGATCAGCCCGAAACTGGCCTCCTCGACGCCCCCGGTGGGTGAGGTGGGGGCACTCGCGGCCGAGCATGAATCGACTCGTTTCCAGCCGAAAGTCATCGAGCGTCTGATCGACAAGTACGACTATCAACTGAAATTTGTTGTCGATTCGGATGCAGACTGTGACGAAGTGAAACAGTTTCTCGACGCTCGGCCCTCGATCCATCGCGATCGGGTGCATCTGATGTCGCAAGGCAAAACGGCTGCCGAGCTGGAGAAGAAAAAGGAATGGATTCTCCACCAGTGCGAGGATCTGAAAGTAAAATACTGCCCCCGCCGTCACATCGAGTGGTTCGGCTCGCGTCGAGGAGTGTAATTTTTAGAGGACAGATGACAGAGGACAGAAGGAACCGCAGAATATCGAACATCGAATGTCGAATATCGAAGTGGGGTGCTTCCGCACCGGCGTGAGATTACCCTAAAAAGGTAGCTTCTTTCTGTCATCTGTCCTCTGTTCTCTGTCCTCTTTTTTATCATGGATCGTTTACTTCAGAATCTTACTCCGACGCAGATCGAGGCGGTGACCCATACGGACGGGCCGCTGATGATTCTTGCGGGACCGGGAAGTGGCAAAACTCGAGTCGTGACCCATCGCGTCGCGCATCTGATCAAGCAGGGCGTGCCCGCCTGGCAGATTCTCGCGCTGACCTTCACGAACAAGGCGGCCGACGAGATGAAAGCTCGTGTGGCGAACCTCGTGCCGGGCGAGTCGGTCTGGGTCGGCACCTTTCACCGCTTCTGCTCGCGCCTCTTGCGTAAACATGCCCCGGCGGTCGGGCTGAACCAAAACTTCTCGATCTGCGACACCAGCGACAGCCGCCTGATTTTGAAACGGGCACTCGAGTCGCTCGGCTTCCTCACGCCGAAGAAGATCAAGTCGCATATCGGTGGTGTGGCCGACGCGATCAGTTGGGCAAAGAACAATCTGGTCTCGCCCCAAGATTACGTGCCGCGAGGCGGGAACGAGCTCGGCGAGCTGGTCCAGATGGCTTACCCGGCCTACCAGGAGCAGTTAATCGAGTCGAACTCGGTCGATTTTGACGACCTCCTGATGCATGTCGCGACGGTCCTCCGCGAGAACGACGAGATCCGCATGACGCTGGACCGCCGCTATCGATATATCTTGGTCGACGAGTATCAAGACACGAACCTGGCCCAGTACCTGATCGCCCGTGCACTCTCGGTCAACTACCCGAACCTGGCCGTCACCGGCGACCCGGACCAGTCGATCTATAGTTGGCGCGGGGCGAACTTGCAAAATATCCTCTCGTTCGAAAACGATTTTCCCGACGTCCGTGTCGTCCGACTCGAACGGAACTATCGCAGCACGCAACGGATCCTCGACGCGGCCGGGACGCTGATCGCGAACAACGTCAAGCGGAAAGAGAAAGAGCTGTATACCAAAAACGGCGAAGGCGACCCGGTCCGGCTTGCGTTTTATCCCGATCAGAACAAAGAGGCCGACGACATTGCCGACCAGATCGAGCTGGCCGTTGCGCGCGGGGAGCGAAAGTATGGCGATTTCGCGATCTTCTACCGGATCAATGCCCTGTCGTGGCCGTTGGAACATGCGTTGCGGAAGCGCGGCGTCCCGTTCCAGATGGTTCACGGGCTGGAGTTTTTCCAACGCAAGGAGATCAAGGACCTCGTCGCTTACCTGCATCTGCTGAACAACCCGCGGAGCAGCGTCGCGTTTCTTCGCGTGATCAACACACCGACACGCGGCATCGGCAAGACCTCGATCAAGCGGCTCGACGAGTTTGCCGGCACGTCTGGTATCTCGCTGTTGGAGGCGGCTCGCGAGGCCGAGTGGATCACGGCGCTGACGCAACGGGCAAAGACGGCGATCAAAAAATTTGTCGCGATGGTCGACCGGCTGGCCGCCTCGGTCGAAGCGCCGATGGAGGAGCTGCTCGGTCATATCCTGGTCGAGACCGATTATCGCTCGCTTTATAAGGACCAGACGGAGGAGGACGAGCAGCGGTTGGCCAACATCGAGCAGCTTTTGACCGTCGGCCGTGAGTTCGACGAGATGCACGGCGAGGAGGGGACCCTTGAAGATTTCCTCGAGCAGACGAGCCTGGTCGCGGACACCGACGACTGGGAAGAGGAGGTCGATCGGGTGACGCTCATGACACTCCATGCGTCGAAGGGGCTCGAGTTCCCGTGTATTTATATCGTCGCGGTCGAAGACGAGATCCTTCCCCACTCGCGATCGAAAGGGACCGACGACGAGTTCGAAGAGGAGCGGCGGCTGTTGTTCGTCGGGATCACGCGCGCGATGGAAGAGCTGCAACTGAGCCTCTCCGAGGTGCGCGACTTCCGTGGCCGGCGCGAGTTGACGATCCCCAGCCCGTTTTTGATGGAGTTGCCTCGCGAGCAGATCGACTGGCACAGCGACCGCCCCCGTCCCAGTTGGGCTAGCGGGTCGGGCTTCTACTCGGCCCCCGAACCGGCCGACATTTGGAATCAGGAACGCGTTTGGGACGAGCACGAGACGGCCGATCCGGCATCGAAAGGGGATGGGGAGTATACGAAGGAAAGCTGGGACGACCCGCTCGCGTTTCCACCGCACGATCGTCGCGCGGCGGCCGCGAATGAAGCGAAATCGGGTGAGAAAAAAAAGCGGAAGAAACCGTCCGGCCCACCGATCCGCCTGACGACGGCCGCCGAGATGGCCGGCGAATCGCCCGGCACGCGGCTCGACCCCGACGAGTTCTACCAGGGCATGGTCGTCTGCCACCCGGAGCATGGCGTCGGTGGCATCGTTGCGTTAAGTGGTGCCGGCGACGCCCGCAAAGCGACGATCGACTTCGGCCCGGCCGTCGGCCGCAAGAAAATGGTCCTGGCCAAGAGCGATCTCAAGCCGCTGATGCGGTAAGGCGTGTTTTGTGCCAAAAGAACAGAGGAAATTTAAGCAAAGATCCGTGCCAAGGGCTTGCCGAAAAGGGGCGGATTTATGAGAATATAAGAGAGAGGCAAATGAACGGGGACAAGGTTTATCTATCATGAACCAGCACCGTAAGAAAAAGCCGGCGAACAGCGGCTTACCGGTGATCGAGGCAGAGAAGAACCGCTCGAAACGACGCATGAACCGAACGCGGATGATCCAGGGTGGGATCGGTTTGGTGGTCGGGTGTGCGGTCGTGATCGGTTTGCTGATCTATGCCAATAACCGGGTTTTCAATACTTCGAAACCGGAAGATTCGTCGACATCGCTCTTTGTCGAAGATGGAAACAAGATCGTTGCCCGTGTGAACGTGCCGCTGGAGATCCGGCTGGGTCACGCCGTCAAAAAATCGGAAGACTCGGAGCAGCCGCGCAGGGAGGTGGTCTTTACGCTCGATCGTGGTCCGCAAGGCTGTCGGGTGGATCGGGACGGGATGCTGCGTTGGACGCCTGGCCACGTGGGCAACTACCCTCTGCAAGTCACGGCCGTCGAGGCAGATTCTGACACCGAGCCTGGCCGCAAGGAGACGCGGGAGTGGACGATCGCGGTCGATCGTGCCAACCGCCCGCCGGAGATCGCGCCGATCGCTCCTCAGTCGGTCCGGCTGGGCGAGCCGCTGAAGGTTTGGGTCCGTGCCGCCGATCCGGACAAACCGTCGCGAGAAATCGAGTACCGCTTGCTCCCCGACTCGCCGCGCGGTGCGTCTATCGATCCGAAGACCGGCGTCTTGACCTGGATCCCGAAAAAAGTTCCGGCCAACAGTCGTATACAGATCACCGTGGCGGCGGTCGAAGCGGTCCAGGAGGGTCTCGGCTCGAAACAGAGCTTCATGGTTGACATCTTGCCCGCGCGTGACATGTCGGAGCTCGCCGGTACCGAAACGCCGACCGAGACGCCGACCTCGGGCGGGCCGAATAGGCCGACGTCTGTGGATCCTATCCAGGCGGAGCGAGAAAAACTTCGCGCGGAACTCTTGGAGCTTTACGATAAGAAGCAAGTTTTTGCACTGAAGTCCTACCCGACGTTTCGGCGGGTTTATGCCCGCTTTTTCGAGCTGGATCATGCCGGGGTGATTCAGGCCGCGTATGGCGAAAATCGTGCGAAGGTGGATGAGTTCTTCAAAAAGTATCCGGTGATCAAGGAAGAGCTCTACACGGCGATCGATCCGAAAGTGGATAATATGGAGAGGGCGCTCGGGATCTTTGCCGAGCTGATCGTCAAGTTTCCCGAGGCGGTTCCGGCCTATTACGAAGCGGCGATCGCGACGGCCGTCACTTGGGATGCCGGTCCTCGTCCTTTCAGCTATGCCGGCCACCAGCAGCGCACTCAGAGCAAGATGCCCAACGGCCTGATCAAGGATGGGATTGCGAATTTCGAGTACCTTTTGCAAGGCGAATCGGTCCTCGGCCGACGGGTTCGAGCGATGCCGTGGGAGTTCTTGGTCCATGTGGTCAATCATCAGACGCCACTCGTCGAGCGACAGTGGGCGATCGTGAACTATGGCAACAAACAGGTCGGGATCGGCCAGTGCTATAAGGATGTTCCCTATGATACCGGCCTGCGTGATCGAGGGGGCTCCGTCGCGAAACTCAAGGACCAGGATTATTCCTTGCCCGAGATCCAGCGATGCGGCGGGGTCTGTGCGATGCAGGCGGACTATGCCTCTCGCGTTGCGAAGAGTCTGGGCGTGCCCGGCTTTTACACCAACGGCGAATCCAAGAGCCTGGATAGACATGCGTGGATTGTCTGGGTGGAATTGTATCACGTCGAGAAAGACAAGATCCAATTCGAAGTGAAATCGTTCGGCCGTTACTATAACGATAAGTACTATGTCGGCTCGCTCAGGGAACCGAAGAGCGGAGGACGGATTACCGACCGACTGCTCGAGCTGCGGCTGCACAACATCGGCTTCGGGGTGACGAACAAACGTCAGGCCGAGCTGATTATGCGGACCTACCCGCTTTATTGCAAGCGACGGAATCTGGACGTTTTGGCCCGGCTCCGGTTTCTTGGCGACGTGATCGATATTTCACCCGGTACCGAATCGGCGTGGCTTACCATCGCACGGATGTCGTCGAAGGGCGAGGTCACGATGAAGCATAATCGGCAGATGAAGGCCATTCTCGATCGGCTGTTCGATACGTTTGCCAACTTCCCCGATTTTACATGGGTCGTTTTCAGTGACCTGATCGCCTACCGCGAGAATCCGAAGGAGGTGGCCAAGCTTTACGAACGACTCGCCGGGATGTATATCGTCGCCCAGCGGCCCGACCTGGGTTGCGAGGCCGCGCTGCGATACGCCGACTTTGCCATGCAGCACAATTGGCCGGATCGGGCGGTCGACGCGCTGGCGACGATGATCTTGGCCTTTCCCGGCGAGGGTCGCTATGTTCCCAAGATGCTCGACCGGCTCGAAGGGTTCGTCGATAACTCACCTCAAACCAAAAAGAGGCTGATCGCCTTTTATAAAGAGTTGCTCCAGAAAATGCCCAAGTATCGCCAAAAGCGGTTCACGAAATATGCGGAGAAGATGTACGAAAAGGGGATCAATTTCTTCGAAAGTGTAGGGGAGACCGAGGCGGCCGCCGTTCTGCAGACCGAGTTGAGTCGTCTGAAGGCAGTCCGCGAGATTCAGAAGAAGACTTCTTGACAGGGTTTTTGTAAAACGGAAATTATTTTTACAGGGAGGACACGGAGAGCACGGAGGATA